>NZ_CAXMZT010000010.1:0-150990 GCF_964199965.1 Legionella sp. W05-934-2
TTTTGTAGGGATCACTTAGCCCCAACCCTCTCCCGCGAGGAACAACATAATATCACAATAAATCTTCTCGCGGGCGAGGGGGTTCTCTTTAGTTTTGCCAATTTTTCTTATTGAACAAAAATATATCAGGATTCCTCAGCGCGACGCTGATAGGATTCTAAATACTACCCAATGGCTTGCAGCCAATCTTTTTTCTAGCCAGATACACCAAAAAGCCATTTTGATTTTCTCTGAGATCGCTTAGCGGCATTGCCAGTTCCTAATAATAAGACAGAACGATGATGGTAAACGTTCTAAAGGCCAACATAAATCTCCATACATTTATCGGACAAGGTAATTAGAAATGAGTATGTAAAACCCTACTTTAAAATGGTAAGAAAGGAATGCGATTACAAAAAGATAAAGTGCCATTTTGTAATGATTGATTTCTGACATTTGAGTCCCTTATATGTTTTAATCTCAAAATAGCCTTAACAAGATAAAGGCATTTAGGATTTTATCTACCTCGGAGCATTATTTTTTGATTTGCTTTCTGCTTGGTTGGTTGATGGTTCCTCCATGGGTTTAATAAACATTGATTGTGAGGAAGCAGAAGCTGATAGTCCTGTATGTTTGTTTAATGCGAGGTCCTCTAGGAGCTCAGGTTTTCCACTTGATTGGATTTTTGTGACAACTTTCTCTTTAATACTATCACTTGACGTGCAGAGGATTTTAAGTATTTTCTCACTACCAGCCTGAACAGCATCCGTTATTGATTCTTCATCTGGCACTGCCCCCATCCCCATTAATAAATCGACCGTTTCATGGTCCTGCTCACTTATGGCAAGGGCAAGATATTGATTCATAGCATCAGCTCCTGGCCCAAGGCAAAAGCTAGGCATTAATGGCAAATAAGCTGCTTTCATCCAATATCCTATAAAAGACATAATATCACCATATTGTTTGTTATATAGTCATAAGTATAGGTTGTTTTTGGGTATTTATCGGTATTGCTTGCGACCTGCTTAATATTAAGCGAGTCAAGCAGGTTTGCATGAAAAGCCATGGTTTTATTCAAATAAAAAGATGAAATTCTTTAATGGAATAGCAAACAGCTTTTTTAAGCTCATTTATACCGTTTGTATAATACGTTAAGCACTTATCCAATTTTTTGGAATTGTCTTGATATTGATAGCACTCGGCTTTGCATTCAAGCCAAGTATCAATGATAAATTTGTTGTTTCTTTCGTTACACTCTTCAGCATATACGGATTACGGCTGCGCCTTCATCTGAGCTACTTACTTACTATAAACGCGATAATTACTTTATGGATCTAGGGCTTATTTTCAGGGCAAAAATCAATGGTGTAATTGACCGCACTCTGCCCATTGTTCCCCGGGCAACCATAGGTTGATGTTTTATCGTCATACGGATAAGAATAACAGCCGGGGCATGCGGATTTTAACCAGGTGATAAAAGGTAGCACACCGGGAGCACTGAATTTTGTGGAACCAACCCAATAAGCATTAGGATATTGACATTGTGTGACAATTTTTGGATCGGTGGGTACGATTATCCCTTGGGTGTTCCAATTCACACAGCCGCAGCAAATTGTATTTTTGCTGGTTTCATTAAAGCAGCTAGCAGCCGCTGGTCCAGAGCATGCGAGAAGGTCTTGGTAAGTATTTGTACCAAACGGACTCGTACATAGCGCAATAGAATCATCATTGGCGTTTTTAAACTCAAAAGCAGCGTTATCGGTGCATATTTGATCAAATGTCCAATAGCCAAGGACTTTCCCACACGTTGTCGCCCCGGCAAGCCCTTCATTCGTTCTCGTCATACCGCAATAGTAGTTGGTATCAATGGTTTGGCAAGTCGAATCAGCGCTACAAGGCGTTGCATCACTTTCATCCACCCAACGCAACTGAAAGACCGTTGAGTTATTATAGCTCGGTAAGGTAAATTGCCACGAACTCGCCCCAATATTTTGCTGTCCCCCATTGGTGTTTACTTGCGTAATCGAGCCAGGATTACCACAGACATAGGGGTTATCATAGGACGCTGGCGACGCCGCACTTCCGGAGGTAGGATGAAAATCCATGGACATGGATACTCCGCCAATGATCGACATATCATACGTATCCGGCGTTTTCGCAATGAAGGTTGCTTCTGCAAGCGTTGCCGGTGAAACAATGGCGTTGGTTGCAAAGTTGCAAGCCCCTGATCCAGGAGTAGCAGATGTTCCACAATCGCCAACGGTGCAATTCGAATACTGCCCTGCCACAAGATTACAGCCAACTCGCCCGGTAAACCGCCCATTAAACACTTGGGTAAACCCATTGGAGGCACTATTGTCTTGCAAAGTTACGGTGGTGCTATCCGGGGTTCCGCTTGTCACGTAAGGACTTAATTGATATTTGCCGGGTTGAGGAAAATTAAAATAACATAGATTGGCGCTGCAAGAAGCCCCTTCGATGCAATCATTAGAATCCGTACAATAAGTGCAAGCACCTTTCACACAGGTTCCAACATGATTATTCGAACAGTCACTATCCGCAACGCAGGCACCCCCACCGCAGTAACACCCTGCTCCCCCATTGCATGGTCCAGTGGCGGTTGCGTTAATACACGTTGAATAATTAAATTCAGCGCAATCCGAATCGGCCGTGCACGACGTATTCGCTGTCGATTGATTCTTAGCCGGCACCGAAGAAGAGATAATGCCGATGACAATATCGCTACCAGTATCCTGCCCAGCGCCGTTTGGGGTTTTGCAATAGTTTCTAAAGGTGATAACTCGTTGCGAGTTGGTGGCCACGTTAATAGTAATGGGGATATTAACGGTATACCCTCTTCCATTGGTTTGCTTAAACGTTAGCGTTCCTTTTTGGGGTGTGGAAACACCGGCTGCAACATTCAAGGTTAAGGCCGTATCAACCGAAAGACCTTTGAATAATCCCACCCCAGTCACACAGCCTGCACTATTAAATGAATAGGTTAATTGGGCAGGGTTGTTGGGCGTAAACGTGCACTTCACGATAGCTGGCGAACTTTGTGGAACAGGGCTAGTCAAGACATAATGAATTTCTTGTGAACTGCCTGAAATCATATTTTGCACTGGGGTGTTTGCAGTCACCGAAAATGGATTCGTTGCTGCAAGCGCGGGTTTAATCAATAGCAAACCAAGTGTAAAAAAAATCAATGGCAAACATTTTTTCATGGGTAGTATTCCTTGGCTAATCATTTTTCTAAAACAAGCACGTTAGACCCGCAACCCAACTTTGGGTGAACAGATGAACGGAAATTGGTTTGATGAACGGCGTGTTGGCTATATTAGTTACATCAGCTGAACCTAAATTAGCATACAAATAACGCAAGGACAGTTGAAGACGCTTATTTTTAAGTTTTGCCAAATCCGAAATATCCAACTTGATTCCGCCTCCCAACGTATAAGCAAAATTGTATTGAGTACTGTTATCCAGCAAAAGGCCTGACCAATTATACGAGGGTCGCGGATATTCCTGAAAAGACGATTCATTGGCTGCAAATCCCATCCCCCACACAAAAAATAGATAAACATTATCAATGAACGAATTAAACGTCACTTCATTTGTTGCCAAGAGTCTAAAACTTGTCACTGGAATTCGATAAGTCAGATTATTCATTTCTGGTAATTGGTATTGCCAAACATCACCGACGCCTGTTGTCGAGAAATAGAAAAACTCGGGACCTATCGATAATTCTTTAATAATCGTTTGTAATTTTCCGGGTGCATTCAAGCGCACTGCTGCCGCGGCCCCCCAGGTGATGTCACTGAAATGGTTGTTGGTTAGCACAAGTCGATCGGTTTCGCCATTAAAATACAGTTGACCGTATCGAGAAAACGTTGTCGTCGTTCCGCCAATATAAGCACTGGCTTGATAATTTGCTGCGACACAGACGTTAAGGCCAACAAGGCTAGTATTTAGAATTAAAATAACGAATTTAAAAATGGAATAGGTTGATCGGAAATGCCGCATTATCATTGAATGCATCCTTACATAAATCATTGATAGTTGTGTTACCTACGAATTGCAAATCATATCATATTTTTACGGAACATCATTGTAAATAGTGCACCGCAAGGAAATTTATTTCAGGGAAATACCCCTCGGCGAAGTTGAGTTCCCGTATTACAGCTACGCCTCCATACGGGCTGCGAATTTTAATGTATTTCTACTTTACCTTGACAGCCTTGGTCCGACAACCGTTCAACTCATTGAATCATAACTTCCGAAACTTTCCTTCGGCGGTTTGCGGGGTTAACTTCAGTTATAAACTATGTGACGGTAAGAAAAGCATCATCATCACCTCGCCTGCACTGACGAGGAAGACGCTATCCAGCGAATCAATAATGGCGGGTTTCCTTGATTCTAGGTAACGTATAATCTTGAATTGACAATATATGACCAGAATGATAATATATGACCCTCTTGTCTGCTTTGTGAACCATTTATCACTTATATTCAACTAAATTAACTATTATGACTCAGACCAATAAATCGTCATGGAAGGCTCTTTATTCCTTGCTGAAAGATTACTTTGTTAACTCCAACGAGAAAATGAAAGTATGGCTGTTATTGGCAGGTATTTCCATTTGCGTAGTCGTCGCCTCAATTTTAATAATCGCATTTGGTTGGTGGTCTGTTGCCTTTTTTTCGGCATTAACTGCAAAAGCATTAATACCTTTTCTGTACTCCTTGTTGCAGTTTTCATTGTTAGTAACAGGAATTGTCAGTGTTTATACTATTCAACAATATCTTATAGGAAAGCTATCAATTAGTTGGCGAAATTGGCTAACAAAGAAAATGTTGTCCGACTTTTTTGATGGAGAAAACAACTTTTTCGATCTTAAACACTTTTCAAAAGACATTGACAATATATCACAAAGACTTCAAGAGGATATTAAAGTATTTGTTGACCAAACACTTAATCTAGGTACTAGTTTACTTCAATCCATTCTGACGCTTGGTTTCTCAGTAGGAACATTATGGGTTGTTGGTGGAAGCCTCACGTTTGCTGTTTTGGGATTAAACGTTGTTATTCCAGGATTTTTAGTCTGGGTAGCATTGTTGTCTGCTATTTTAGCAACAGCTGCTACCTATTGGATTGGTAAATCTTTATCATCCACCAACCAAAAAAGTGAGCGTCTTGAAGCAGAGTTTCGTCAAAACCTAAGTCAAGTCAATGAGAATTCAGATAATATTGCCGAAGAAAAAGGGATTGAATATTTTAAGACCATCATAAACAAGAATATTAACAACATTAATGAAAATGCACATGAAAAGTTAAGTACGCAAACAAAACTCACCGCTTTCCAAAATTTTTATTTTAATATATCCAATATCCTTCCTAACTTATTGGCAGCACCATTATATTTTTCAGGTGCTTTAGAAGTAGGGCAACTAATGCAAATTGGTGTTCTATTTACACAAGTCAACATGTCATTTAGCTTTCTGGTTCAATTCTACGATACCCTGGCAGACTATAAAAATAAGATGCTAAGGATAACGGAATTAGAGGAGGCCTGTAAAAAAGATGGTTTGGCTGTCAATGCTAAATCCATTCAATATAAAACACGGCCTAAAGAGTCGATAAAGATTTCTAATTTATCAATCATGACACCAAAACAATCGAATGCTGACTACCTATTGAAAAATGTTACCATTGAATTAAAACCAGGCGAACGTGTTTTAATCCAAGGCCCCTCTGGCATTGGCAAAAGCTCGCTTTTCAAAGTGATATCTGGGGCATGGCGATATGGATGCGGAAAAGTAGCAATGCCAGCCAATAAGTCCTTTTTCTTTCTACCTCAAAATCCAACCATTCCTAATGATACCTTGAAAGGTGTGCTTGCATACCCGGAACCTGAGTCAACTTACACCAATGACGAATATCAACATGCATTAATTAGTCTTGGTGGCATGGAGCCGTTTGTCGTTCGCTTAAATGAGTTTAATAATTGGTCGACTGTGTTATCTGGCGGCCAAAAACAAAAAGTATCTATTGCTCGAGCATTGCTTAAAAAGCCTGATTGGCTGTTTTTGGATGAATCGACTTCTGCACTCGATGAAAAAAGTGAAGAAAAAGCATATGAAGCTATCAACAATTTAAACCATACTTCGGTAGTTAGTATTGCTCACAGAAGCACAGTTACCAAATATCATTCGAAAATTTTATTTTTTAACTCCAGCGATGGAGGCAATATTGAAATCAAGGAGCAAACTGTTTTAAGTCCACCAACTCATTAAGGGCAAAATCCCATTTAGTAAACCATACTTCTTGGATATTATCGAGGCTATAGCTTATCTAATAACGTTGTCCATGGTCACGCAGGCTTGCCGAAAGCCCAGAGTCTGTAACGCAAGAACACCCTGGCTTAAGTGGGTTGTTTGAGGGTATATCTCAAGGCAGCTGTTTAACATCATGCACAAGACGGCCATTATGCATCGTTCTTTCGAACCGCTCATAACCTTGATAAGTTATTTGAATCAGTCACGCAACGCTGGCGATCCCTAAATCGCCCCTATCTATGCTTGTTTTGCAAACAAAGAAAATTTCGGATCCTGCTTCACTAGTTCAAATACTCTATACAAATTTAAAGGCAATAAGCCCAAATGCAAAATAAATATAGGATGTAAATGATAACCAAGGCCATATGTGATAAATGCAACGTTGCTACAAATAGCAATAATCCTTAAAGTAAGAATTTTCCTAACGTAAAACGTTGCAAATACTAAAGAAGAAGCGACATATCCTACTAAATCAATCATTGATTCCATATCAAACTCCACTTCTAAATCCCTTCAATTCAACATATCATCCAATTTATTGAGTTAGCAAGTTTTTTAATCAATTCTTATGAAATTCTTAAGAAAGCTCCCTAAAATAGACGACGGGTTTTGTACCGGACAATTTTTTAAAAAAGCCGTCTTTGCGAACGTAGCGAAGCAATCTAGAATAGATTTCTGTTCAGAGATCGAACTGGATTGCTTCGCAAAGCTCGCAACGACAGTGCTTTTAAAAAATTGTCCAGTACAAAGAGACGACGGGTTAAAATAAAAAAGTCCTAATCAACGGACCATGCCATCTTCTAAAAAATAGGATTTAACCATTTATTTTCACAGTATATTTATGTCATTATCGATAAATCGATATTCTTAGGATGACTGGCCGAAAAATGAGTATAAGGAGTGTTATTTTGCTATCTACATGGATTATTGCAAATAGCGAAGTTCTGGCAGAAAATGGACAATCGATACCCAAGCCATTTCAAAGTGCGATTGAGGCTGTAAAAAAAATCACACCCAATGAGCCAGTCACGTTGATTCACGATGAAATACCCTTCCTTAGAGAAATGAGTTTAAAACCCGATATTGAAGATAGCTTTCATACCGTCAATGTTTGTCGTTTAGTAGAGCGGTTTGATTTATGGAATAAACATCTATCACGAGTCAAAGTGCATTATGCTGTTAAGACCAATCATGATCTAGCCATCAACAACGTGATGGCAGCGCTAGGCTCCGGCTTTGACTGTGCCAGCAAACGAGAAATGGTGCAAACGCTTCAGTTGGGGGTCAACCCGCAAAACATTATCTTTTCTCATCCAAGAAAACCAATCTCAGAAATAAAGTTTGCTGAAGAAAACCATATTAAGTGGATGGTGTTTGATTCAATCGAAGAACTCGATAAAATGTTAGCGTATGCGCCATCTGTCAGCTACTTGCTAAGAATTAAAACAGAAGATAGTCATAGTGTCACCCCATTGAGTGACAAATTTGGGGCTAGTCTAGAAGAAGCTTATCACATACTTGATTATGCGCTAAAGAAAAAAGCACCTATTGTGGGCATTGCATTTCATGTGGGCAGTAACAACCTGGATGAAACAGCCTATTCTAAAGCACTACAGCAATCGTCTACATTATTCAAATACAGCGAAGAAAAATGGCACCATTCATTAACCGTATTAGATATCGGCGGTGGGTGGCCAGGCAATCATGATGAGCGGTTTGTGCTTTTCGCCAAAACAGTCAATCGAGACCTCAACCACTATTTCCCTAAAAACATCGAAGTTATCGCCGAGCCCGGACGTTTTTTTGCCTCGCCAACTATCACAGCCGCTATCCGAATCATTGGCACACAAGTCCAACAAACGCCAGCCGGTCCACGATATGCGTATTATCTAGCAAACGGTGCTTATGGATTTTTCGCTTCGAGCATTTACTATCACTTCGATGGGAAGAAACTGTCGCTTGAAGGATGGGATTTTAAACCGCTTTTCCACGCTTCTGAAAAACAAACGAAATTATACCCCAGCCTATTTTGGGGGCCAACCTGCGATGCAGGCGATAAGATACTGGATTCCATTTTGTTTCCGAAAATGCAGACCAATGAATTCATCTACACCCAAAATATTGGTGCCTACTCCTTGGCCACGCAATCCAATTTTAATCAAATTACACCGTCAAAAGCCTATTATGTGTGCAGCTTAAATCATTTGGCTTAACATTCGCCCTTTTTCTTGAGCAAAAACCGAGTCAAGAGAAAGCCAAGGATAATGCCAGCAAAATTTATCCAATAAAAAGGCCAATGGAATAACGCCAAGCCAACAACATTGGGACCAGGACATATGCCGCTGACGCCCCAGCCAATGCCAAATAAGATTGCCCCGACGACTAATTGCCAGTCAATGCGTTCTTTGGTTGGTAATTGAAACGTGTCTTGAGTCAGCGGTTTACTCATCCTGCGCCGAAATTGAAAAAGAAAAAAGGTTACCCCTAACGCGGTGGCAAAAGTCACATACAAATCCCAGCGAAAGGTTTGAGCACCAATTTTCAAACCCGATAATATGATATCTGGGCTATACATCCCTGTTAAGAGCAAGCCTAGACCAAAGATTATCCCACAACAAAACGTAATGAAGTAGTTCATCAAACCCCGCTTAATGTATTATCCAACTGGTCAAAATAGCCACCGAAAAAAACAAGCTAACGGCAACAAAGGAGCGCTTTCGAAGTAACGAAAGCCCACAAAGACCATGACCGCTTGTGCATCCATTCCCCAGGAAAGTGCCAATACCGGTAAACAGTCCTCCGATAAAAAATTGCCCCCAACTTGTGTGAAAAATCTGATTGGGATTTGGTACAGGCTGATATAGAGAAAAGGCCAATCCACAAAGAAATATCCCTGCTAAAAAGAACCAACTATCCCAATCACGGTTTTTCAAAGATAAACTGGCACAGCGAAAAACCATGCCGCTACACCCCAGTATGCGCCCACGAATTAAGAGGAGGATACCCGCAGCAATCCCCAGGAGCATGCCACCAATGACCACGTTGCACTCAACGACCATTCCCCGTTTCTCCCTAGCCAAATCAATCCCGATTATAGCCGATTTATTTACGCCAGGCGATATTTGCTAAATACCCGTAAATGCGTTTAAATAAAATGGGACTTCTAAATAACTTCTTTCCTTTTACCTTCTCCCCAGACATGGGGAGAAGGTGCCCATAGGGCGGATGAGGGGTTTATGAATCGAAGTAATTATTTGAATGTGTCGCACTTTTTTCTTGAGATACTTACTCAAAACGGAGTTTTCACTCATGCATAAGCTTTCAAATTCAATGGCCATGCTAGTTGGCGTATTAGCAACAATCCAACCGGGTTATGCGATACACAGTACCATTGAGGACGCAGTCAATCTAAGAAATCGCACCATCTATCAAGCAATTCAAGGCATCGATCAGTCACGGACTATCACCAAGAGTATCGTGCTACCGGTTAGTCGTGGGTTTGATCAAGGAGATACAGGGTTGTGCTGGTCCTATGCATTTTTTAGCGCCATTGAAACAATCTATCGGGTCAATCACCCAAAATCCCAGCTTGAGATTTCACGAGGGGCAATGCAATACATCAATATGCAAGACCGGTTTGATTTAGCGATTCTAGGCGTTGAAGACCACGTCAATCCTAAAAAATATGGTAGTTATAATGCGGAAGGTGGCACCCCGCTATCGGCTGAGTATATTATGAAAAACTATGGGGCAACGACGTATGACGACTATCAAGATATCCTATCTCCCCCTGATTACAGCGATATTTACTATGCCGTTTTTGCTGATAACACCACAACCAAACAGAAAAAAGCAACGGCAAAGTCGCAGTTATCAAACTATTTTATCTACGAAATTCCGGAAAACACTAACTTCAATGGTCGCAGGCTAACCAATCTTGCATTTGCCAAAGAAATTCTGCCAAAAGGCAAATGGGTTACCTATGCTATTTCAAAAGATGACAGTGATTATTATGGGCAAGGAAAAGACCCTGACAGAAGACGAAACGAACAAACCCATTTTATCCCTAAGGCGATGTTTATTGAAAAAATCAAACAATCGCTTGAAAACAACCTACCCATAGTCTATTCAGATAACCGCCATGTGACCTTAATTTATGGCGCCGACTTTACTAAAAACGACGATATCTTGCGCTTTTATGTGAAAGACAGCTATGAGTCACTGGGTTATTTTTATAAAGCCGATTTTAAAAAATCGATGAAGCAAGTGTCTGAAGTAACATTGCTTGAATAAACAATGTCTGTTATAGCAATACTTGATTTGTTGTTTGGGAACATTCTAGAAATAACACGGAATAGTTAGTGTATTCCGTGTTATCGTCTTTATGGGAGAGATTTATTTAAAACATAGAGAATGAAATAGAGCTTTCTTCCTTTGGCATCAACGATGTGACACCACTGCCGATAACATCAACCGCATTGGCGAAGGGGCTCACGACAGCTGAGAGTAGCAGCATAGCAGTCGCAAATAAATTATTGGCAGCATTGCCAAGATGGGTTGTCACGCCATTTTGACCAAAGACATCGCCTGCCAATAGATGGGCAGCAGCATGTAATAATGACGCCAGGCATTCCAACAACATTGAAGCTGATATTTGTTGCAAAGATAACTGGAGCAGTCACAATCGAAGCTGCCCGAGTCACTCCATCATAAATAGACTGATAGGGTTTAAAAAAAACCGTATCTTTTTCATTCCAGAATCGACCCGTTGCACCTTGTAGCTTATCATAAAACGACATGACATTGACCTCTTTAAGTTAAAAGTGTCCGATTTTAAGCCATTTTTATTGGCCTGTCAATGTTCCGCCGATAATCCCTATTCCAGGTGTTTGCCGAACAAGAGAGAATCAGCATAGCCGAGACATCCCGAATTTCGCTGCATTCTGAGTAAATCTGATATTTTTGCCCAATATTTAAAAATTTAGCAACACAAAGAAATATCAGGATTCCTCAGCGCTAAGCTCAATGCGGGGATAGCTCACCATAGCCAAGAACTAATTTATTTTCTTCCGGTGCAAAGAACTCTGCATGTTCCTAGCACACCCTTAATGTTTTATTAATATTTTCTAGATATAATTGCAAAATAAATCGTTTGAGTTTTTTTAATGGCCGTCAGTCACAATAAACGACTAGAACTTGAAAAGGCAATCGCTAATTTTAAGTTCTTTGAAGCAAAATTCTACATCAATCAGCTTTTTATAGAGCTGATTAATTCAAAAATCGAAGCAGAAGAACTCGATAAAATTGCTGATGCATTAATTAGCCTCATGTCAAATTTAACGCAACTAAGAACAACGCGATTTGATAGTGCAACAAGCCTTATTAAGAATATTCAAGATATCTACAAAAGTTATCAACACCTCGCTCAACAAACCCATGCGGATGGCGTCTTCTATCACTGCAAACATGTGGTGCTTGGCTTGGGTGGCATCATTCTTGGTGCGATATCTGCCGTGCTGGGTGCTGTCTATGGATTTTTTGCGGGCGCAATCAACGATATTATGCATTTAAGGGTACCCATAGGTGCTTTTACAGGTGCTGCAACAGGGGCATTTTTTGGCGGAATCATAGGCTATCGTGCACCATTTAAGCTGCAAGATCCCGAAAATCGTCGTTTAGCCTATTTCGTAGAACAAATCTCAGATACACTGGAGTCGGTTTGGGTTTCCCTGAATAAAGATTTCCATCAAGAAGTCGAGCAAGAAATAAAAGAAACCTATTTTACCGATCCGAATACCCACGTATTTGATGAGGCAGCCTATCAGAAATTTCTCACGAGTGATAACCAAAGCTATGCAATTAAAGCAACCAATGCCGCATTCATAGACAAACGGTTTAAAGGAACCACAGGGCATCACAGCTTTATCGAATTAAACATCAAGGATAGGCCGATCAATATTGAGCTTGGCCCCCCAACTGAGCAAGAAGCGGAGAATTCTCAAATCGAGACAAGAAAGACAACCGGTAAAAATCTCATTGATATGATGGTCATGCATCGTATTCTCCAACAAAACTACAACCTAAGCCCCGGAAATCTGCCACGCTTTATCTGGCGGTATAAAGCCGGTGAAAACGATTGTCTTACCTATGTCGATAAGATCTTAGAATCAGCTGGAGAGCCATCCACAAAAATTCAGCGCTATACAAAAAACGACTCCCATCTGGGACGCTTTATTGGTAGCGCACTCCAATTTTTTAGCCCTGCGCCTAAAGTTGATCCTAAAGAAAAAGCCCCTTCTGATTCAATGAAGCGGGTACAGTAAATCATATATATGGCATTTTTTAATAGTTCTGGAAACGTTTTCATATTTTTTTATAAACAACATTAAATTTCTCAATCGGCAGAAGGCTGGTCCGTAGCGCGAAGGTTCACATAATGCTTTTTGTTTCTTCTGGCGTAAGCCCTCTCCCACGTATTGACACCGGTTCCTTAAATTGCTTTAATTTGAAACCTTTCATTTAATTTATTGACTATGAAGACTAAATCCATCCATGAGTTAGCTAAGCTACTGGCACAAGAAGAAAATTTCAAAAAGTTAGTCACCTATGCTGATAAATATTGTAAATGTTGTAGTTCAGACTAATGAGCACAAAGCTTGCTTCTTTATTTAAACAAATAGCACCAGACTATCCCTATCAAGCCTTATTAGCCCACTTAAGCGCTAAATTTTCACAGTTAGATACCAATGAATTTGAACTTCGGTTAAGTGAGTGCCTAAAATTTTTATATTTGCGCTCTTTATCCGGTTGTGGTTTTATCCCGCTTGCCGGTGAAGTGGATGCCTTTTGGCATGAGATGATTCTTCAAACTCGAGAGTACGCTGCCTTTTGTGAAGCGTTGCCCAGCGGTGAATTTATCCATCATAATTCGATTAGCTTACAAGACCATGCTGAAAAAATAACCAAAGAACAAGAGGTCATGAGGCTGCTCGAGTGGATCCCTGCTTACGTGCAACATTTTGGTCATTTTAATGAAGAAACGGCAAAATATTGGGTAATCGTCAAATTACTGCAGTGTGAATTTCATTATTCGTTAGATGACATTAATCAGCTTGTATAATGTCGTTCGTATCTCTCAATTCCCCCCTCAAGATTTTTTAACCAATTAACTATGAACCCATGATTGTTTCAATGAGCGGCCGTATAGACAAGGTTGTATAATGTGCTTGGGTTAAGTGTTTTACCTTGGGAGGCGTTTTGCTTAAAAGCGATTGTCCATCGAGAACAAATAAAAAACTCTGTTTCGATTCTGGGAATTTTGGACCATGCATTGTCCAATTAGTTCCATCCCCCCTGCCATGATCCGTGGTGACAATAATGGTTGTGTCTTTTGCATACTCAGGCATATCTTTTAACGTATGAAATAAATCATCCAAGATCCTGTCATATTGCCTCAATGTGCGTAGGTAAGCTTGTTGGTTGTTATCGTGCGCGTATTCATCGGCATCGCCCAAAGCAATCCACATAAACTGAGGCTTATATTTTTGCAAGTAGTGCTTTGCTTGGCGATAGGTATAGCTATCCATCCGATCCTCGTTATCCCAGGAGGAAGGATGCTTTTTTTGCTGATGGTTTAATTGACTCATGACTTTATCAGGACGATTTGAGTAAGGAGCCACCGCAATATGATTGCCGGTATTAACATAAGCGATGTTAGGCGCTGCACTGATGGTTTTATTAATGGCATTCCAAGAGGAAAAAACGGCGATTTGCTCGTAGGTTAATTGGTGCACTTTGGCTATTTTATCAAAAAGCGTTTCTTCTTGAACGATGGGGCAAGTATTGCTGGCACACGAGCCAATTTGACCGGTGGTCATGGATAAATAGGAAGGTAAACTAACAGGTATTGATGCCGTCGACATCGTTTTTGGTGTTGGCCCACCAGCCAATTCGCCTAGGTGCGCATAATGATTCCATAAAAATGGAAATTTTTTTTCCTTTTGTTCAAAAAAATCCTGGTATCTTGTACCATCTAGCGTAATGTATATCACGTTTTTATTATGAGTTGATATCGCATAGCTGGAATGAATGCAGCTAACCAAAAGCATGACTGTCGACATAAACTTGAACATACACGTTGATCCTATTCGGTGATAATTCAGTCTGTAGTATAGTGGTCACTATAAAATAAAAGCAACCATCTTTGCAATGCCTTAGGGTATCATTGGGCTCTTAGGGCTAGCACCAAGCTTATAAAAAACCCCAAGGGTTATCAATAAAACTTTCCTTATTCGCCGCTTCAACAGGCTTTGCACTAAAAAGTGTTGGTTTGAAAGGTGTTCTGGTTATTTCAACAACCGTTTTAGCCACTTGGTTGTCTTGAATCGATGGCCGAGCATAACTTAAGGGGTAGACAGTGGTTGTTAACGTTCTACCATTGCCCCATGAAAGCGTATAGGTAATTTCTTCGGGAAGGGGTAAATCAGGTTGATAGGTAACATCCCCCTTCACCTTAACCGTATCATAGTCTGAACTGGATAGAAGCAAATGCTTGAGAGGGTCTTCAATCAAAAACAAGGTACGATAATTACAAGCTGCCGTCTGGGCATCCAGGTTGTCTTTCATTTGCATTCCACCAAGGCTATGGCCATGCCGGTGGCCCCAATGAAAAGCATGATACGATTTTTCCGATATTACTATCCCCAGTATTTCCATGAGATCTTTAGCTGAAATTCCCATCAATTGATTTTGTGAACATCCTCGTTTGACCCCTTGTCGCTTCATAATCTCGTCTTTGGTTACAGTGAATTCAAAACTCGCAGGCTTATTGAAAAGCTCTGGATAATGTTTCAATAAATAATCATGCGAAGGTAGTTTTTCCCGATCATACATGACCTCTTCTTCCATTTTTGCTGCTTTAAACAACACACCTGAAGAACTCCGTTGGGCTTCTTTATAGGGCGTGCCATTCACACCTAATGCACGTTGCTTACCATTTTCTTCGGGTAATGGGATTGCAATCGCCTTGGGATCTGTGATCACTTGTATATCGGATAGTTTACGTTTTGCATCTGGGCTCATTGGCTGAGTGGGGAGATAAACAAATTTAGTGGTTTCTCGACTGCCCAGAAGACGAATGAGTGAGCGGGGGCTTGGTTGAAGCGCTAGCTGAATCCTTGTGTAATCAACACTACTTCGTCTGGGCCGTTTTTTTTGTGCATTGAGCATTTCAGAAACGCTATCCGGTTCCATCTCAAAAAAACTTGCCAATGCTTGGATCATGAATCGGGAGGTGACTATTTTTTGGTTCACTTCTTTGGCGTATTGCTTAATGTGAGCAATCAGCAATGGATGGCTGCCCTCATCCACCTCAAGACCCTGGCGGGTAAAAAAAAGGATGATTCGTTGAGTTAACAAGTTAATATATCCAAAGGGTATTTAGTGTGTATATTTATACCATAAAAACCATGGATTGAACATCAATTGTTATGCATCCCATAAAAATATCTGCTGGTTTTTAACCCCCCCTTAAAGATAAATTGAACTTTTGAGCATAACAGGCCAGACTATTACGTGACATACTGTGCTCATCACCATCTATGTTTCGGAGTATGACCATGACTTATTCAAAAAACACGCAGTTTGTTAGTGCAGTAAAATACATTTATGAGCATATTGACGAACCCATTCAACTTCAAGCCCTTGCTAAAAACGTGGGGGTTTCTATATCGACATTAAAGCGACTCTTCATTGAAGCAACCGATAAACCGATTGGCACATTTATTCGCCGATTAAGGATGGAATTAGCATTTCGTACTATCCAAAATCGCAACGATACGATACTGGGAACGGCATTACGTGTTGGGTTCGATGATCATTCCGCATTCACTCGCTGCTTTAAAGCAACCTTTGGTTATACACCCAGCGAAGCGCGAGAAAAATTAAACATTGTTAATGAGCTAGAATCGGTGGAGTTAAATGAACCCGATATCATTGAGATAAATAAGATCATCCTTCAATCATTCACCGAACAAGGGTTGTATTTTGAATCAGCACCTAACGCTTGGGCTAAGCTTCAATCAGCACTTTTAGGAAAGCTAGACGATGATTTTGCCGGGGTATTTATTGGCATTGGTCATGATAATCCCCACGAAGGTCAAGTTGCAGAAAACCAGGTGCGATATTCAGCCGGTGTTGCTTATATATCAGATGACTTAGGCATAGAGCGAGTGACTATTACGGGTGGGGTCTATGCGCGATTTAATTACCGAGGAAAACCCAATAATTTAGGTCTCGCCTACCACTATATCTATGGCAAATGGGCTGAAAATTCACCCTATGAAATTAGGCATGATAAACCCGCATTCGTTGCCTTTAACGATTTTCCTAAACCGTTGGCTGAACAACGCCTATGCATCCATGTCCCGTTAGTCGATTTGGAGTGATTTACCCAAGTTACTTTATTTTATTTTTTTAATTTTCTTGCCATGGCTGCATCAAATAGCGCTTGCTTTTCCTTGGGTAATTCATTGCGACGAAGGGTATTCATTTCTTCTACCGTTCCCTGCACGCAATCTGGCGTCAGTCTATCGGTTATCAATACACCATTTAAGTGATCGATTTCATGTTGCAATACCCTGGCATAAAAGCCCGATTCAACACGTTGATGTTGTTGCCCTGCTTCATCAAAATAGGTCAAGTTGATTGTCTGGTAGCGAGGAACTTTTCCCGCTTTCGCACTGACCGAATAACACCCTTCAAAATCTGATTGAACGGCCGTTTTATCCACAGGTTCATACGATGGATTAATTAATATATGCATCGGATAGGTGGATTCAACATTATCTCTTAACAGCCTCGCCTCTTCAGGTATATAGATAGCAATGATTTGCTTGGGCTGATTAACCTGAGGAGCTGCAAGCCCAACGCCGCCCAAATCGGTTAATTTGATTTTCATTGCCTCGATCAAATCTTTATCTGCTTGGGATAATGGAAAGCTGATTTGATTGGCTTTATGCGTTAAAACCGTTTGATATTCGCTTTGCTCTACTGCCACAATTGTTAAGTCCATTGCAAACACACCTCTCATTATTAGTTGCAAAAAAAATAATACGGCATACCGTCTGTTAATCGTTATCACCAGATACCTAACAAGCGCTCCTCATCAAAAGTAGCGCTATCATGCCAGCTTTTTATAGGAAGGGCTAGCCAATTTGTTCATGTAACGTTCCGATAATGGATCAGTTTAATAGAAGGATAATTAACTTTACAGTTATGAACAAAGTTTGCTATTGTGATTAAAAGTCAACCGATAAAACGTAACTTCAACGATAAATGGCGATTAAGGTAAGGATACTGATATGGCGAATGATTACGATGAATTTATTGTGAGGCAGCAGCAAGAATATACGCAACGTGTTGAATCAACAATTGGCGAGCTGAGTGCCTATATTTTGGGTGAAGAAAAACATAGCCGCCCTTTTTTCAGAAATTTTTTCAATCGATATGATCCTCAAATATCCTCTCAAATAAAAAAATTGCAAGATACTCAATTAACACCCAATCAAAAACTAGCCGCCGTTCTATTACTGTATCAATCCTCAAAAGACCATAATGAATCTCAATTGTCGCAGATAATTGCCAATGCATTAAATACGCTCGATAATGGGATTTCAGCCGACGTGACGATTCCCTTTCAACGAGCGGCTATTGAGGAATATCAGTCCCAAAATGCGACCTCTCTAGCGAAAATGCATTAACCATGCATAAGCTATGTACTTTAATTTCCCGCATTAGGCTCGCTCTCGCGAGCTAATGCGGACTGATTTTTTTGAGCTGTCGTTTGCACTTCTTTGGTTGATTTCAGACCATCGGACTAATAACTTTCTGGAGAAGTTTGCGGTTCCATTTCTTCTTCGGCTGCTTCATCGTCCTGATTTGAAAAAAATGAAAATAGCGAACGGCCAATTGAGCTCACGGCATGATAGGTATTACTAACCACCGATTTTGTCGCAAAATAGGAAAGCCTCACTAGTCCATAGCCGACCAATCCCGCCGTCACGCTGATAGTATAAGCATTTTGATATGCAAAATCCGTTGCATGTTCCCGCATAGGAAGATAGATGCTCCCATATTCCAAATAGCCGAGATCTTCTGGCGCAGTTCCTGTGATATGACCATAGAAATAGGGAAAGCCATATCTTGTTATGGTCGATATGTAAGGGGCGATAAAATAACCGCTGGCCACTGTCACTGCAAGAGGATAAAGATAGGACAATACTTGCGCATTTTTTCTTGCGGGTATCATGCTTTGAACATCGGTTTCATCCTTTGGTAATTCGCGAGTTGATTCAGTATCCATCATAATTCTCCTGGTAAATCCATATACAAAAAGAACCTTCTCTTCTAGATTGACAACTATTTGTCCGAATGTAAAGTAATTAATAAAGGCTATGTCGTCAAACAGGAAAAGATAGGATACGTCTCACTGACTTTGTTGCTTAAAAAGAACGGAGTAGAGCACGGGTACAACAATTAAGGTTAGTATGGTAGCGAAGGTTAAACCAAAGATGATAACCACAGCCATTGATACAAAAAAAGCATCCGTCAGCAGTGGGATCATGCCCATCACCGTGGTTAATGCAGCCAGCGATACAGGTCGTAATCGGGAAGATGACGCATCTAAAATAGCTGGAATCAGCTCTTTGTCTTGCGTTAACTCTAAGTCAATCTGATCAATTAAAACAATGGCATTTTTAATCAACATCCCAGTTAAACTCAAAAAGCCTAATAGCCCCATAAAATCAAATGGCTTGTAGGTAATTAATAAGCCAAAAGTCACACCAATAATTGCTAAAGGAACACATAACCATATCACTAAAGGTTGGCGAATGGCGTTATAAAGTACAATTACAATGGCAATCATAATGGCAATGCCTGGGGGAATATTTTTCGCTAACCCCTTTTGCGCGTCTTTAGCGCTTTCATACTCGCCCCCCCACTCTAATTTGTAGCCATGCGGTAATGGTATTGCCTCAATTTGTGATTTTATTTGCTTAAATAATATGCTCGCTTCCCCAGCGACAGGTTCTGCCGAAACGGTTAACGTCCGTTCTCGGTTTCTTCTGGCAATGATATTGTCTTGCCATGCCACGTTCACATTATCAATTAATTGGCTGGCGAACACTGGTTTGTTTAATAATGAACTCCAAAGGGAAATTTCATCCAACGAATTGATGTTTAAACGCTCTTCATCCGGTGCTCTTGAAATAATAGGAAGCAATTGATCGCGCTCACGATAGAGGCCTACCTGGCTTCCGCTAAAATTCATTTCAAGACTTTGTGCTAAATCAGCACGTGTTATTCCCGTTAATCGACCTTTGTCCTCGCTGTATTGCGGTGTGATGATTTTCACTTTTTGACGCCAATCATCACGAATATCAGTTGCCTGCGGATTAGCATAAAAAATAGCTTGTGCTTTGGATGATAAGTGTCTTAACGTTTCATAATCAGGACCGCTAAAGCGTGCTTCAATCTTGGCACCACTGCTCGTCCCCAATCGCACAAATTTTACTTGTCCTTGACTTTGAGGATAATGCTGATTAATCCAATCTTTTGCTTTAGCACTTAATGCCGGAATTTGGTGATAATCTTTTACTTTTATAACCAGTTGACCATAACTCGGGTTTTGGGCTTCCGGTGTATAGACTAGCATAAAACGCTGCATTCCTTGACCAACCACAATGGTCACATCATCAATGCCTTCGATGGTTTGTAAATGTTGACTTATCTGCAACAGATCATCTTTCACTTGTCGAATATCAACCCCTTCTGCCAGCCAATAATCAATATAAAACATGGGCGTAGTCGCATTGGGGAAAAATCCGCTTGGCACCCACTTAAAAGCAATGATTGCTATACCTAGCAATAAAACGCTTGCTGTTAATGTGGCTTTGGCATGAATCAAGCAGGTATGCAACATACGGCGATACCAGGCATACTCTTTAACCAGCTCATTGTCGACAAGCTTGGTGTTTTTTTCCACTTTGAATAAGTAATCGCTTAATAGCGGCACAATCAAAATCGCAACAATCCAACTTAAAAATAAGGATATGAGTAAGACATAAAACAAGGAGGCACAATATTCCCCCGTATTATCTTGCGACAACCCTATCGGTGCAAACGCAACGATGCCAACAATCGTAGCTCCCAGCAATGGCCATCTGGTTTGTGCAACAATTTCAGAGGATGCTTTAAGAACAGAAATGCCTCGCTGAGTTCTAACCAGTATCCCTTCGGTTACAACAATGGCATTATCCACCAACATACCCAACGCAATAATCAAAGCGCCGAGGGAAATTCGCTCTAAACTAATCCCTAACAAACTCATAAAAAAGAGCGTTCCCATAACCGTTAGCAATAAAGTTGCCGCGATGATCAATCCACTTTGCAGGCCCATAAATACAATGAGGACAAGCATAACAATCACTAAGGCCGCTAATAAATTCAGTAGAAAGCCTTTGACTGATTCATCAACAATTTGAGGCTGATCATAGACAATATGAAAGTGCACGCCGGCAGGTAAGTTTTGAAAAATGGTGTTTAGCGTATCATTCACCCGCTCACCAATATCTACGACATTGCCGCCTGAAACCACCGAAATACCCATCATGATGGCTTGTTGATTATTAAAATAGCTCAGTTCTTGGGGTACCTCTACATAACCTCGTTTGATGGTGGCAAAATCATTCAGATGCAATAAACTATTGGATTTAGTACTGCGAATAACTAAGTTACCAATGTCTTCCACTGCATTGACGCTACCGGAGGGCAAGATCTCGATATACTCATCGCTAATGCGAATACTGCCTGCCTCAAAGATGGTGTTTTGAGATTTTAGTAATTCATAGATTGTATTGAGAGAAATGCCCAAGCTGGCAATTTTCCGTTGAGGAATTTCAATGATAATCGCTTCTTGCTCAATGCTACTTAAATTGACTTTAGCTACCCCATCCACAAGAAGCATTTTCTTTTTAATGGCAATTGCGTAATCCCTTAGTTCAGCTTGGGTAAATCCATCTCCCGTAATGGCATAAAGCATACCATAGACATCACCATAATCATCCACCACCTTGGATGGACCCGCTCCCGGAGGCAAGGATCTTTGTACATCATTCACTTTTCGCCTTAACTCATCCCAAATTTGCGGGAGGTCTTTTTTGGTGTATTTATCTTTAATGGTGACAGTAATCCTGGATAGTCCCGGACGGGAAATCGATTTCGTACGCTTTAATTGAGGCATTTGTTGAATAGCTTCAGTGATTTTATCCGTGACTTCTTCTTCAACTTGTTTTGGTGTTGCGCCAGGATAAGCAGTAATGACCAATGCCTCTTTAATCGTAAACTCGGGATCCTCTAATCGACTGAGTGATTGGAGCGCACTCAATCCTCCCCATAACAAGAAAACGATGAGTAACCAAACGACAACCCGATGTGATAGCGAGTAAGAAGCAATATCCATTATTGTTTCGCCTGAATGGGTGTAATTTGCTGACCTTCCCGTAAATAGTGAACCCCTGCCGATACGATCATTTGTCCTGGCTTGAGACCCGTCTGTATTTTCAAATCATTATCCACCAACCCGCCTGTTTTAACCGGATGTTTATGAATCGTATTATTTTTATCAACTAGCCATACAAACGCATTCCCTTTTTCATCCGAAAAAACGGCACTAACGGGGATACGGAAAAAATCGCCCCCTTGGCTGCCAAAGTCTGGCAACTGAAGGGTGACAGCCACCGTCATACCCGGTAAAACGTTGACATCAGACGGCGCTTTAAACGTAAAAACCGTCCGATACGTTTGTGTGTCGGGATCGGCTTTTGCTGAAAACTCTTTAAGGGTCACAGGGTAGGATTTTTTAATCACATCAAAGGTTGCTTCCGCTTGAATTTTAGAAGATTTTTTAAACTGGATCACCATATTTTCAGGGACATAAATTTCAACATCAATCTCACCCAAATCATGGTAGCTAACAATGGGTTGCTTTGCTTTGACAAACTCATAATTATCGACATATTTTTTAATGACAATGCCCTCAAATGGGGCGTTTAAAACTGTGTCCCTCAGGTCCTTTTTAGCTTGGGATAGCTGCGAGGCTGCCACATTTGCTTTTGATTCTAGAATGTCATAGTCACTTTTGGATATATAGTTTTTGGGCAGTAACGCTTTGGCTCGTTTAAATTGAGCATTGGCAAGCTCAAATTCTGCTTCGGCTTTTTTCACTTGCTCTTGATAGTGGTGAGGGTCAATGGAGGCTATTAAGTCCCCTTTTTTTAATCGATCGCCTTCCAAAATGGGTAATTTGGTTAATTTTCCTTCCACTTCAAAGGAAAGCTCTGCTTTAGTCGATGGGATTATTTTGCCAGAAAATTTACGACTAACCGCATTATCCTTATCGCCAATGGTTATCACTTTGGCTGGTTTTGGAGGAACTTTTTCAGGCTTCTTTTCTTCCTGACACGCCGATAGCATCATGAAAGCAACAGCGACTACGAGCATTTTTCGCCAATTCATTATCAATATCCTTGTAACGTAATCCTATCCAATTAACGACATTCATATGAGCGACTGAATGCTAGGTAACTGCATTAGGGCGTGTCCTCATTCCATTATTTGGCTGAAAATGCACCTAATTGGCGCCAATTATTCACATTTTCGCTTCAACTAATGGAATGAGGACACGCCCTAGTTAATATAACCTAGAATCAGCAAAATACTCAAATACAATCAAATCCTCAAGGCATGTGATAGGTAGAATAAGGTCAGCATTTTTCTTTTATTTTTATTCAATATGAGTTAATATAGGACAATGTATTTCCGTGTTAAGGCATATCGTGTCATCTTCGCATCGTGGTGTTTTATACATCTTACTTTCCGGCATGTTTTTTGGACTGTTAGGGTATTTTGGCCTGAGCTTAATGAATCACAATTTTTCAGTCTACAGCATGCTTTTTTGGCGATTTGCCGTGGCGTTTGTTTTTCTATTAATAGTGATTGTTTTTAAGAAGCCTTCTCGATCATCAAACTGGATTGATTTAGTGAAAGTATTTATGTATGGCGCGTTGTTTTACAGTACTGTTTCCATCTTTTACTATTTATCCGCTGTCTATATTGGTTCCGGTCTGGCGATGGTGATATTTTTTACTTACCCAGCCATGGTGATGATTGGCAATCAGATTTTTTATAAAAAGCCCTTTCAACTATCCTATTTACTTGCTATTTTGATAATCTTTTTGGGGATGTTGTTTCTGATTCAAGGAAGCGCTTATCACTTCGTTCCAATTGGTATCGTATATAGTTTATTGTCAGCCTTGCTATTCACTTTCTATCTTCTATTTAGCAAAACCAGCACTGTTCCCGCTGTGCCATCCACACTCATGTTATCATTAGGTTGCATGTTCACTTGCCTGTTAGGCATGATGTGGGAACACGCCTTTCCCCTACCAAGCCAGCTGCCCGATTGGCTGGACGTACTTGGCATTGGCATTATATGCACCGCATTACCTATATTTTTACTTCTGGAAGGATTAACGCATATTAGCGCCACTCAAGCCTCCATTTTATCGGTACTTGAGCCCGTGTTTGTGGTCATCTTTGGTATTTTACTTTTGCATGAACAAGTGTCATTTTCTCAATTAGTTGGCGTTGTCATTGTTTTATCTGGTTCGTTGATCTCTTTGATATCTGATAACTCAGATGGCTAGATATTCACCCTGGTTACTTCAAAATGCTAGTTTTTAAGCAAAAAGCCAATTTAATCCTAGTTTGACTTGTTCTAGCGTTGGGTGTGAGGCAGTTCTGTAAACCATGAATCGATTGCCCTGAGAATCTCTAATGACATTGTTGAATACGTAGTTTTCCACTCGATTCCAATCCCATTCAAAGCGTAAATTCAGGCGAGAAATCACCTCAATTTCAATCCCTAATCCCAATTGCACACCGTCAGAATTCACAGGCCTATTAAGACTGCCTGCGATTATGCCAAAAGGCGGTTGTCCTGATTGACTAATGTTGCCATTGAGTGTCACTTGACTAACAATGTACCCTGCCCGCCCATACAGAACACTTTTGGGATTCACATAAAAGCCGGACCTTACCACTAGGCCCGAAAGTCTCTTTTGTTGAAAAGACCCCACTAACTGGCGTGAATAGGCGGAATTAGTGTCCAATAAATTAAATTTTGCACGATGATTACTTCGATCATAGAATCCTTCGATTGCAACTGTAAAACGATTCGACATGGGTAAGCGATACCCCACATAAATTTCACCACCAGCGCCCGTGCCATTTAAAACGGAAATATCTTGATCAATAAAAGAAAGCGGTGGAATGACATCTCGTCGGTTAAAATTATAATAGCCAGTATCTTTACTGATTGCTCCACCAATGTATGCGCCTTTTGATGAGGCACTCTCTAGTGCGCCAGCAGCATCATCACTATATGCAGCGGTTGACGATAAATACAAAATAACTTGTATGGTTGTTAAAAATATTATCCGCATGTTCAACGATTGAAGGGAAAAGTACATGTTCATTCTCATCTTGAAATCAAGAAAAACTATCCTATTACCCGATAGCCGTCAATCAGGATAAGTAAAAAATTGAGGGGGAAATTATTAAGAATGCTGCTCTATTGTTTTGGGCCCGAATATCGAGAAGGCGCACCGCTATGCGCGCCTATCTAAGTATTCGCTATTCCAATCATCATCGACTCACTAAAAAAGGTGATTATTGCACTACCGTCTCATCTTTCTTCTCAACTTCAGCGTCACTTCTTGCTTTGAGCGCTTCGCCTAGCGTAACGAACTTATAACCCTTATTTTTATACATCTCGATGATGTCATTAAGAACAATGCTGTTTAACTGGTTTGCATGGATTAATAATATTTGGGGTAATGGCTTACCGTAGGTTTTCACATCTTTTTGTTCGGCTCTTTCGGTTTGTTTCCAAATATAAGCAAGATAGGTTTTCTTAAATGTTTTGGTGTAGTTGTCTCGGTTTTTATAATACACACGCATGAGCTGATTATTGAACCGATAGTCTTTACTGTCGACCGTGACTGGGGCAATGACATAATTATTTTCAGCAAGAAATGCTTTGACAGTTTCTTCTTTTTCACCTTTTCCTTCTGCTAAATAAGGATAGCGAAAATACTTCGTGTCAGTCATTAAAGGCGTGAGAATTTTATCGGCTTTGGCGACATTATCGATGTATTTTTGTGCCGAGGTGGTATTTAAGTTAAGGTGGGAATAGGTATGATTGCCTAAAGTATAGCCTCCCTTTTGAAAGGCTTCTAGTAATTCCCATTGCCCTTTTGCAATGGCGCCTGCAATGACAAATCCCACAGCCGGCACTTGCTGCTGATTAAGCGCATCGAGCATACGCATAAAGCGTTCCTCTTTTCTCGCTAAGTCATAGGCTGAGTTTCGACTTGCACCCACAAAAGGTAAATCATCGATGGTTAAGGCGATTTCCTTCTCAGCAGCAAATACACTGGAAGAAACCATTAAAAAGCCAAGGAGAATAGACTGCCAAGTATTGTTTTTCATTTTTTTTATCCTTACTTGGGGAAATGGAGTATTTTTATGCTTTATTATTAATGTATAGTTCGAGTTTGCGAATTTTGCCAAGAAAGCGATGAAATGACCTTAAGCCTAAAAGACATCTTTCACAGTTTGTTTAAGCTGCTGTTATTATTGGCGGTTATTTTCACTTTGGTCCCCTTTTCCCCGCGAATGCCTGCCACCGACATTGATTATTCTTGGGCGATTGCGTTGAATCAGGCCTTAGCACAGGGATTGGTTTTTGGTCGAGATATTATCTTTACCCTAGGGCCCTATGCCAGTCTATACACCAAGGTTTACCATCCCTTCACCGATAGCATGATGCTCTTTGGCAGTCTTTATTTTGCCATTTGCTATGGATGGCTTTGTGTTTTATTCATGAAAAGAACAACCCACCCCATCTTAACTTCCTTACTTTTCATTCTTGCCTTGCTTGGAATGGTCTATGCAAGAGACGTGTTATTTTTATCCTATCCTTTACTGCTGGGAATGTGGCTTTATACAAATCCAAGCCAATCGCCTGAGGAAAAAAATACCCTTATCCTCTATGCTTTGTTGTGGGCGCCTTTAGGCCTCATTGCCCTGATCAAGGGGACGTTTTTCATTCAAATAATGGTGTTTATGCTGATAAGTATGGCTTATTTTTTCAGCACGAATCGAAAGAAAGCCGCCATTGTTAGCGTTAGCTCGACGGGATTAAGTTGTGTGTTTTTCTGGCTCGCCGCCCACCAGCCCTTATACGCCCTACCCGAATTTATTATCCATTCGTTTCAACTATCGATGGGCTTTAGCGAGGCGATGTCAAGTGAGGGCAATATCAAGGAAGTTTACCTCTTTTTAGCCATTGCCCTGATTCAACTAAGCTTTGTCGTATTGAACAAACATCATCCCCAAAAAGAGCGGGTTTTATTAATCACTGTCTTATTCATATATTTATTTATCGCCTTTAAAGCAGGCTTTACTCGGCATGTTGGCCATGCGTATGTCGCAGGCACCGCACTCCTTTTTTCTGGGCTAATCATTTCCCTAACCTATCGATTAATGCCTAAGATAGCGCTCATTGCAATATCCTTACTGGGTTGTGTTTATATCAACGGCCAACACACCACCATCTCACTTACCCACAACATCCGTGCCACGCTTACATCAGCCTTTCATGGCATTTACAATCGCTACCAAGACCGAACATGGCCCTCCGATAATTATCAAACGCTGATGACCTATATTGCCACCCAAGTCGGGTTACCCCGCTTGAAGGAGAGCAGTGATATCTACTCCTATCATCAAGTCGCTTTAATTGCCTCGGGTAATCAGTGGGCACCGCGGCCAATTTTTCAGAGTTATTCCGTTTTTACTGATACACTGGCTAAACTCAATCAACAATCGCTTCAACGAAATCCTCCTGACTACCTTTTTTTCCGCGTCCAACCCATCGATAATAAATTCCCCGCCATGGAGGATGGGCCAAGTTGGCGAACAATAATGGAAAATTACCGCCCTGTTGACCAAATTCATGATTATCTTATCCTGAAGCGAAAGCCTCATCAGGACACCCATAAAACGCCACTAACTGCTGCCAAAAGCGAAACGCATTGGTTGGGTGAAACAGTACGATTGCCAAGTAAACCTTCACGCTTGTATGCAAACATTGTGGTTAAATCAGGCATTTTGGGAAGACTGTGGTCTCTATTCTATCATCCTAGCCAACTCGCTATTCACCTCACCTTAAACGATGGCTCCCAACGAACATTCCGATTGTCTGCTAATATGGCAAAAGCAGAATTTTTGCTTTCTCCGCTGGTCGAAAGCAGCGCCGATTTCGGTTTACTTTTCTTTGATTCGTCACTATCAAAGGCTAAAGGCGTGCAATCCATTAAAGTAATCTCAATACCAGCACACTCTAGACATTGGTATCAAACATATAAGCTGTATTTGAATTAGCTCTAAGCAAATGAAAGTGGGTGATTGAACCCTAATGCCTCTTTGACTTCCTCACTAAAGAGTGCCGGCATTTTTTCTTGGATTTGTTCTAACAGCGCTTCATCGGAGTCTTGATTATTTTCAAAGCGAATGATGTCATGGGTGGGGTCTTCGAAAAATTTGTCCATTTCTATGGCATAACTCAGACTCACTTTACTTTCGTTGTTTTGAAAGCGACTACTAATACGGCCTGCTCGCAGAACGGGTTTGACATCCATTAATACAAATTGAAGATCGGGTATGGCTTTAAGCAACTTAAGTCGGTGTTTGTCAAGATACAAGGCTTGAGAGATAACAAAACTCTGCTCAGGATTTTCTTTTTTTTTCTGGTTGATGACATCAATTAAAGCCTCGACAAATTCATCAATCATCGTCGGTGTCATTTGCACCCTTTTGGCCAAACAGTCTTTCATTGTTTGAGTGATATAATTATCGCCATCAATATGGATGATATGGTGTTGTTCAAGTAGCGAGCCAATATAACTTTTGCCCGAGCCCGTTTTACCATACAAAAAATAGACAGTCATAGATTTGAGCCTTGTTATACCTATTTTGTTACCATAAGGAATATGGATTTACATTACCTGAAAATCAAGGTATTGGAAATAGGTGGGCTTCGAATTTGTCCCGCATTACGCTACGCTCTGAGGAATCCTGATATATTTTTCTTATTGAACAAAAATATGTCAGGATCACTCAGTGCTACGCTAATGAAGGCTACGATTATTCAAGATCACCCGAATTGTAGCCCCCATCATGCAATCAACGATTGACTTCTTCGTTTCATCCAAACTGTCACACTGGCTCGTTGCTTTTTTGTTTCTTCAACCTCATGCATCAGGTGACTTTTAAAACAAACCAATCGGTTGCCTTGGGGCATCAGGCGGATTTTAACGTGATCGTCTTGATCAAATAACACCAATTGACCACCGTCTTGTTCTTGCCAATCGTGATTAAGATAATACACACAACTAATTTGACGGGTATCATTATCCTGAAATTGATCGCTATGCTTTCGGTAATAGCTGCCCGGTTGGTATATGGCTAAATGCGCTTCGAACTCAACCAAACTTAAGAATATTGATTCGTTCAATTGATGCATTAAATTATCAAGCGCCGATAGAATGATTTTGGCAGGAAACAAGGGTTGGCTTGGGTCAAGCCAATAAATTTCATCGCGACGAATCGCACTGTTAGTATGATGACGCTGCGTCCGGCCGATGCCGGAGGGTTTAAATTGTTTGTCATCGAATAATTGTTGCGCCATTTGGCAAATGGCTTGATATTGTTTTTTAGGCAAAAAATTATCAATAAACGCAAACTCGTCATGACACAAAGAAGCAAGGAATTCTGGGGATAACGCCATGTTTGCAAGCCAGATACGCCAAGGGTGCTAGATTATTAGCCCAATTTTAGAAAAAGGCAATAGAAAAAGCGCAGCGGCTCGCTTTCACTTACGGTATTGGAGTGGAATTTTCGCTAACACTGGCGCACCCTAAGTTACATGATTCTTGTTGTTTACCAAATAACCCCAAGGTACCTAAGGAGGGCTTCTCAAGTGTTGTGACATCCTCAAGCACATTATCTGACAACAACCGTCCTTCATTGGGATGATCGCGTAAATAGCTCGCTTTTTGCTGGTAGACACTCTGTGGGTGTTGGGTGTATTCCTTTGGACTTAGCAAGAATAGCTGTCTTACTATTTGGCCAATATTGCATGCCGCATAACTTGCAGTCAATGCCCCACAATGACCATCATAAATGGCGACAACCACAGGCTTTTCTCTCATAACCCCATCCTCAACAATCGTTTGCACGGCCACAGAAACATTATCGGAGGAATGGTGCTTCAATGCCTTTTGTACCAAATACTCGCTTAAACTGAGAGAAGAATTCTTAGATTTTAGACATCTTTTTAAAAACGCTTCATGACCAATTTTCGTTTGTCTATACTTGCCAGCACCATCGGTAAATCCATCACAACAGCTGATAATTTTTACGGTGCCCACTTCGGATTCAGGAATATGAAGTTGACGGTATAAATCGGGTAAATTGACAACGTCAATTTGCGAGTCCCCACAAATGCAATCCCTTTTTACCAAATCATTCATGTGATGATCGCCAAGTGCTCGAGATACCGCCAAATTTCCCCAAAAGCGATGATTAAACACCGTGCCGCCCATCCCGGTAACGCGTTGCACTTCCTTCGGATTTTTGAAGGTATGCGTGACTGAGTTTAGGCGGTAAACAGCTCGTAATTGTTGGCTAGTATCATAAATAGCGACAAAACTGGATGCATCAGCCAGTGTGGCAGTTATCAAATTTGCCTTTCCATCAAATAAGGTCGTCGATGCGGTTGAGCCATCGACAAACTTTTTGTCTAACGTATCTTCATTGATGATGCGATGTGCTGTCCAGAGTCGATGACCCAGCTCAATGGGGTTCATTTGCAAGATAGCTTGTCGTTCTTGTTCACTAAAATCATGCAAAATAGCTAAAGCATCTTCCATCGTGGGACGCTTACCCTGCGTTTCGAAATAATCAGATCCCTGCTCTAGCAAAGCAGTGGGTGGGTTTTTCGTTTCAGGCGTGTTGATAATATCTGGCATAATCGGTATCCTTCAATCCTGCCTCATTAGATGATTTCTATTCAGGTATAACACAAACTCTGAGTAAAAATCAAACAAGCGACATGACCCTTGAATTTATTAGGGTTAGCCCCCATACAATAGAATCTCACTTAAAATCAATTAGGCTTCTTATGAAAACATTTACGATTTTACTCACGGCCGAATCAATTCCTGGCGAAATGCGCGTTGGTCTTATCCCAGAAGATGTCAAACAGTTAATTGCTAAAGGCCATCGGGTATATGTTGAAGCTAATGCAGGCGTTGGCTCTGGTTATGCAGATGAGGCGTATCGCCAATGCGGTGCTCAAATCCGTCCAAATCAAAATGATTATCACCAGTTGTTTGAAGGGATTGATATTGTGTGCCGAGCAAAGCGAGCTACTCGTGAAAGAGAGAAACAAGAAAGCCAGGCATTTCGACCTGGCATGATTTTGATCGGGGCACTCGATCCATTTAATCATGAAGGTCACATTGAAGAGTATCATCAAGCTCAAATCGTGGCCTATAGCATCGACCAATTATCCCTCCCACCCGACCATCCCATGAATATTCTCGCTCAAATGAGCGCGATTGCCGGCGAAATTGCCGTGCTCGATGCCCTGGAGAAAACAACCATCCCTGCCCCGCAAACACTCCTGGTTATCGGAACAGGCGTGGCCGGTAACGCAGCTATCAACCAAGGGTTAAAACAAAATTTGACCGTGATAGTTGGCTCTTCGACGCAAGCAGCCATCAATGCATTGCAAGGTAATCCTCAAATTCAAACCTTTTATATTGACAGACAACAACCCCTAACCGTCATACAGGCGCAAGTAAAAACCTATGCCGAAAAAGCCGATATCGTCATTGCTAGCGCGCGTTCATCCGGACAAAAAGCGCCCATTTTATTTCCCTTGTCAACCTTAGCATCGATGAAGCCAGGGGCTTGTATCGTTGATCTGTCCTTATCAGAAGGCGGAAATGTGGAAGGCAGCCATCATGATAAGACAGTCACGTTAGGGAACCAAATTTTAGTAACCAACACCAGCGGCTACCCGAAAGTCATGCCCGAAATCGCCAGTCCCAAATGGTCATTGGCAACGCGACTATTTATTGAGGCCTTATCCGACCCAAGCCAACAAAGCCTGGTGGAATCAGTTATTATTCGGGAGTAAGCCTACATAGCCATCTCATGAAAATAGTTTAACTCATTCGTGAACGTTTGCGTTTCCGTTAGCGTTACCGAATAAAAACATGAAAACCGAAAAAATATCTATTTAAAATCTGAATAAATAAGCGATAGTTATCGCTGAGTATATAGACAGCAATGCTAATTTATAAGTCTTTTTGCATATTTCAAGATTTTTCGGTAACGCTAACGGAAACGCAAACGTTCACGTAGGGTCTGTTGTTTTTTTCATGCATAGGTCCTAATCAACCCAATGCTCCCTAGCATTTTCAATTATCACGGGTATAATACTCCTTCTTTTTACAATAGATAGACGTGATTATGCCCTCAATGGTTATACTCCACCCCGGAAAAGATGTTACTGTTAAAGGCGGTCATCCGTGGATTTATCCAAAGGCGATCGCTAAAATCAAAGGAACCCCCCATAACGGTGAGCTGATTTCAGTGCTGGATGCAAATCACAACCTCCTTGCGCTTGGTGCCTATAATGAAAACTCCCTCTATCGTGTGCGCGTGCTTTTGCAGGCCTTTGAAAAGGTCAATCATGATTTGAAAAGCATTATTGAACATCGATTAAAACAAGCAAATACATTAAGAACACTGCTAAATTTACCCAATGATACAACCAATGCTTATCGTCTGTTTAACAGTGAAGCAGACGGATTATCCGGTCTAACCGTGGATTGTTTTAACCAACATCTTGTCATATCAAGCTCCGCCTATTGGGTTGAGGCCAATCGCACAATCATCCAAGAACTAATCCATGAACTTAATCCAGAAAAAAAGCAGATTTGGATTTCACAGCACAAATTGCTGGCAAAGGAAGGCTTTCACGGTGAATTGGGTATGGGTAGCCAAGAACAAACCGTTGTTAAAGAGGCCGGCGTTCAATTGAATGTCCAATTTGAAAATGCTCAAAAAACAGGGCTGTTTCTTGATCAACGAGAAAACCATCAGCGATTAGCTGCATTGGCAAAGGGCAAGACTGTCTTGGATTTATATACTTACAGTGGCGGGTTTGCTTTGCATGCAGCCTTAGGTGGCGCAAAAGCTGTCACGGCAGTGGATAGCTCTGCGCAGGCTATCGAGCAAGCTAAATCGAATCAAACACTGAATCAGCTTAACACCATCCATTTTGTTCAAGCCGATGCAAGAGACTACCTGGCAAAGGCTGGCGACTTTGATATTGTTATCTTAGACCCGCCAAAACTGGTACCTAGCCGAGCACATTTAGCAAAAGCAAAGAACTATTATCGCTTTTTACACCGCGAAGTATTCAAGGCAATGAAACCGGGCAGTCTTCTCATCACTTGCAACTGTTCATCTGCCCTGTCAGCCAATGCGTTTACCGATTTGGTTGAAACACAAGCCCGAGAAGTCGCTTGCACAACCCGAATTCTTGGCGTATACGGCCCATCCTCTTGTCACCCAACTTTGGCCGCTTTCCCGGAAGGTCATTATTTAACGGCGGTTTTTATGGCGCTTGTCTAAAGACCAAGACTCTCGTTGAACCAATCGTTTAATTATTTATGGCATTGTAAATGGCAATATGGTAGTGTTTGGAACACATTTACCCAGTGATAGTAACGATGCGTTTTGTTGAATTAGATAAATCCCCCAATGATAATAACCGAGGCCCCCATGGTTTAAAATCAAACCGTCCCTTGTCCTTTGACCAACTAGCTGCCGCCGAACCAGCATCGGTTGCCTTTGAATTTCAAGACACGCGCAATTTTGACAGCTTTTTAAGAAAGCATTGCATGTTTAGTAATGCCAAGTCGGTGCAAATCGTTAATAACCCAAACAGTCCTTATCTAAAAAAAGCAGAAGCATTCCTGGAAATTCTCGGCAGTTTTCCAACCATTGTTTTGCGCGAATTTCTACAACGATTTTCCGATGTGACCTACAAAATTGACAACTTTGCTAACGACGAACAAGATCGCCCATTGATTGATTTTAATGAAACTTCCGAATTTTTTAAGCTTAAAATTCGGCAATTTAACATCGGCATGTTAGGCATCATATCCCAAGACCGAAATGGCTTACTTCCCATCACCTATCGTCTTGAAAAATTCAAAGTGTATTTAAAAAAGGACAAACCTGATTTTGTTTTCTTAGAAGAATTATGGGAAGAAGCTGACCAAGAATTGCTGGTTGCGTTGTTGAAAGAGGACTATTCCATTTTCATTACCAACATCGGCTCCTCTCATCAACTTCCTCATACGCCCGCACTACTTGGCAGTGGCCTGGCCGTACTAGTCAGAAAAGATACCGTCAATCAATACAACATCGCCTTGGATGATATTCAATTTCACGCCATGGAACGGATTGGCATTGATAGATGGTTTTCTCGAAAAGGGTTTGCTTATACAGCCTGGACAGTGAATGGCAAAAAAATGGGATTTATTTCCAGCCATTTTCAAGCAGGGCTTGGTGTGCCGAAATGGGTTGAAGAAGTGGTGGATCAGACCGGTAAAACCACCACGCAAGTGCGCAATGATGATCTCCTCATGCTTTGTGACTTATACGATAAACACATTGATACGTGCGATGATGGGTTGCTTTTTTTATCCGCCGACATGAACATCAACTTCAATGATCCCAAGTTATACGATAAATATCCTGCCATGATAGAAGTTGAAAAGCGATTCCACATTATTCCCACCAGCAGCACCGCCCTGTCCAAAGAAATCTTATTAGAAGCAAAAGCGCTTAATCATATGGTTCCACTCGATGAGCAAGAGATGAAGACTGGTGAAGACATTGATGTGCTGGCTGTCTCTCAAAAAGCACTGCTCAATGGGACAAGGCTGTGTTCACTTAAGCCCAACTTAGATACTGAAGAAGACTCCGATCATGTTCCTCTCGATGGCGTATTTAGCATTCCTTATGCGAGCAAACCGCTTTCCGATGACTACTTAGGTGACGACTATATGCCTCCGCCCTCTTTTTAATCTTTGTACCGGACAAAAACAGAAAAGAACTGATAAGAGCCCGTGAGCCTGCCCGTGCCCGGGCACGTCTTAGATATGAGTCTTTGTCCGGTGCAAAGCATTTCTAATGCTAAACCATTCATTTCCCTTGAATAGTGATTGTTTTATATCTATAATGATCCGAATTTAACCAATGGTGGCATTATGAGAATAAGACTGTTTGATAACGATGGAATCCATACTTCTGATGAAATACCCGATTTTGATTTCGATCCCACGTTCTTGTTTGAGCTTTGCAAAGAAGTCAGTATTGAGCTGGGATTATGGGTGGTAAATGCGTTAGCCCGCGATACCGATGAGCCAGTGATTCCATTCAGTATCTTTCAGCCCAGTGGCGATATGCAAGAACTGACTGAGGATTCTGACGATAGCCATGGAATGATGCTTTATTGATTCTTCTATACAACCTCCCACATTGTTCCCCTCGCCCCGAAACGGGGAGAGGGTATTTTTGAATGATCACAAGTATATATCCTGATGTGTGGTACCAAGTTCGTAAATTGCTTACGAATAGCGTAAGATGCTAGAGCGTATCCTCATTTACTTCGTTGAAGCGAGATAAACTCAAATGAGCCCTGGTGGATTTATTCTATTATCAGCACTACTGCATGCAGCTTGGAATACTTTCGCAAAACGCACATCATCACCCTATTATGAAGTGCTGGGTATCATGGGTTTTGCGACGGTCTTCTCGCTATTTTTTATCCCTTTTTTTCCGGGGCCGTTGTTTGTAAGCGCTGATTCTTTTTTCTGGGCCCTTGCTTCGGGCTTTTTCGAAGGCGGTTACGTTCTCACCTTAGCCATCAGTTTATCGCAATCCTCCCTTGGAAAAGCCTATATCATGATGCGTGGAAGCGCTATGATCCTAGTGTGGGCCATCTCGGCCTTATTCTTGGGAGAAACTGTCAACCTATTCAGCATGGTTGGCATCGTGTGCGTATTAATTGGTTTGGTGCTAACTAGTTACACCTATCAGGATGCCCGTTCCAATCAACTATTTCCCTTTCTTTGCGGTATTTGCATCGCCGGGTACCATTTATGCTACGGCCGCTCGTTAGCCCACGGCGCTAACCCTGCCGCACTTTTTTCAGCCGCTTTATGGATAGGATTGCCTGGTATCGTTCTTTTCATGAACCCAACACAACGTCAGCTGTTCAAAGAAAAAATCAAATCTGGCTGGAAAATGACATCGATAGGCGGGTTGATAAGTGCGCTATCCTTTTTATTATTTCTGCTGGGATTGCGACATGCTGAGGCAGGCTTGGCTTTAACATTGCGTAATACGTCTGTTGTATTTGCACAAATTTTTGCATGCCTGATTGGTGAGAGAATATCTAAAAATCAATGGGTTGGCGCTATATTTGTCGCATTCGGTGCAAGCTTGCTCTATCCTTTTTGATCACCTTAATTTAAATTCCAAATTCCGCACCCTAAAATGATAATTTATTTTTAATTCAACCTGACAAAATAATCCCCCCATTCAATCTTGCTCTAGACTTATTCCCGTCTTCCTCCGCTTTATGTATAGCCCAGGGACATCGAACTATCGTTACTATTAAAAACACCCAAGTTCCTGGACCCTCCGCATAAAGCGGAGGGCGACGTTCATGGGTTATTACTAGGGTTTCATAACCAAAATGACTTCATAAATAAATCCTAGTTTCTAGTGCGGAATAACAGTTTAATCATTTCGATTATTAACGCTAGGTTGATTTATAACCCCAGCCAATTGACCACAATTTAATCTTAATGTATAATAATTTCATTTTTATGGTAATAATGATGAGCGATCCAACTAATTCGATTTCAAAAGAAGCCTTTCAAGCATTTTTATACGATGAGATAAAAACAACCTATCGATTTTCTTCCGATCTTAATCAGTCTGCAACCATTTTTAATGATAATAAAGATGAAATTGAAAACCGTTTGAAGCAGTGTTTGCAAGAGCTGCCAGCTTTGATTACGCAGGTGGATATTAAAGAACATAAAGGGTTCTTAGACGATCTATATCGTTTTTTGTTTAAATTAGCAATACCTGAAAATAGTAAACTTGAAGTAAAAGAGCTGGAGTTTTTGAATGATATGCATAGTCAATTTAAAGGCCAGACAAAAGATACGATGCATTTATTTAATCAAAGAGAGATATCAGGAAGTATTGGCTTTGACGTTATCCGTCACATTTTTGAATATATTCCACCTGAAAAAGATACTTTAGGAGCGGCTAAAACCTGCCGTCATTTTAATGCCTTCTGGCAAGAACAACGCAAGATATTTCAGGCGAAAGCTGAGGAAGAAATGAAAAGCAAGAGAATCATGCATGTTGGTCCAGTGACAGCTACATAATCTAGCACTCTATCAACCCATAACCGTGATCGATGATTTTGAATGATCACGGGTTTAAATACTGGTTGAGGGTCGATAAGACGATTTCCATTTGATTGTTTAGAATGTATGGGGGATTTAATACCCATAACCCACAACCTGTCATTCCTTTATGTTGGCTAGCGTTTAATTGGAACTGGATATGCAATTGATTCGGGCAATCAATATCAGCCATCCTTCGATTTAATTGTTCGGTCAGTTTTTCATTGACCATGGGATACCATAAACAATAAACACCTGTGGCAAATTTTCGATAGGCTTTTTTTATTGCTTCCGGAATTGTTTGATATTCCGTTTTGATTTCATAGGCAGGGTCAATAAAAATAAATCCTCGCTTTTCAGGCGGTGGTAAGCATGAACTCAGCCTTTCAATCCCATCCCCTTTATGAAAATGTACGCGCTTACCCTGTGTTGGCATGGTTTTTAGCGCCTCAAATTCTTGTGGGTGTAGCTCACACAAATACAGTCGGTCAATATCCCTTAAAAGGCGAACAGCCAACATCGGGGAGCCCGGATAAAAGCGTAACGATTGCGTATTTATTGCCTCAATGTTTGCGATCCAACTGTTAAATTCAGCTGGCAACTGCTTTCGATGGGGCCATAACCGGCCAACCCCTTCTTGAAATTCGGCTGTTTTTTTGCTCAACGCATGCTCAAAATCATACCGCCCTCTACCAGCATGGGTTTCCAAATAAAAAAGCGGTTTTTCCTTTTGAATGAGATAATCCACGATGCGTGTCAACGCAATATGTTTAACCACATCGGCGAAATTGCCGGCATGATAGCCATGTTGATAACTAAGCATAGAACACCGAACTGTTAAGAGCGCGTGATTGTACCGCTAATTCATGAATGGAGACAAGGCCATTCCCCACGACTAACTCAAGGGTTAGGCTTTGATTCTTCCAATGTGGGCACTTCATCGTCTTTTTTTTGGTTTAGTAGCTGAAAATAACGATAAGCAAAATAGGCGTTGCTTGCTAGCAAAGCGAAGCCAATCATTAAGGCAATATTCACTTTTGTAGGGGTGAAAGCATTCATGTTGGTAATCAATTCTTGCGTTGGCTGTTTTAACAAGCCAAATGACGCAATAGAACCACCCGTAAGCATCACATTCCTTACCACCCGCGGACTACAAAAGAATCGTTGACCAATTGACCACAAGTGATACATAGTTCGCTCCTGCTTTATCCCTCATACCATCATAACCAATGCCATCTATTTAATAAAGCCACCAGGAAAGTCCCAACTGGACAGGAACAAGTTAAGCTTAGTATCATAAAGGATAATTTATTTCTTAAATAATAAATTACCAACATAGGAGGTGCGTAATTGGTGTGTCACATTCATAGAGCCTCACAACCCTCTCCCACCTTATTTAGGTAGAAAATCCAATGATATTAGCGCTAATCGCCCTTGTTATAACCTTACTGTTGGTTGTCGGCATCCACGAAGCTGGTCATGCTATGGTGGCACGATTGTTTAAAGTCAAAATTGAACACATCGCTATTGGCTTTGGTCGACCACTGCTCCAATGGCAGTCAAAAGGTGGCGTCAAATGGATTTGGGCACTATGGCCTTTGGGTGGTTCTGTCCGACTGCTGAATACGCGCATCACTCAAGTCGCGAAAAAATACCATCCGCAATGCTTTGATAAGCAATCCGTCGGGGTCCGCACACTCATTCTCATTGCCGGGGTCTTAGCCAATCTCATCTTAGCTTGGCTAGCCTTGTTGCTGGTATTTGTGATTGGTATTTATCAGCGACCGCCTCTATTGGAGCAGGTAAAGCCGGATACATTGGCATACCAAGCAGGATTACGTTCCGGTGATGCGATTGAAACGATGAATCGAACCAAAGTCGTTTCCTGGCAGCAAGTCGGGATGTTACTGATTCGAGGTATGGGTGATTCAACACTTGCTATTCGTGCTAAATCAGCCTCTGGGCAACAAAAGAACCTAAAGATTGACCTGACAAACTGGCGCATTCGCCCCCAGGATAAATCGTTACTGGCAAGTTTGGGTATGTCTGCGGATATGAATGTGAAAAAGCAACAGGTCATTGCCAATTCATTCCCAGATGCTCTGGTGCTGGCCACGCAGAGTTATTTGGAAATGCTTGTCTTTTTCATGGTGATGCTCAAAAAAATTGTGACTGGTGCTCTGCCCTTTACACTTTTATTAGGTCCAGTCGGCGTGCTTGAAGTCACACTCCTCTCATTCACGCAAGGTGTCTCAGTCTTTGCCATGTTCGTCGCCGGATTGAGCCTAGCCGTAGCCCTTATCAATAGTTTACCCATACCTGGATTGGATGGTGGGAGTATTGTCTATGCATGGATCGAAAAAATAAGAGGCAAACCGATATCTGTCGCATTAGAAGTGCTCCTGTACCGCTTGGCAGTTATTATTTTCGTCGTCTTGTTTGTCAATTTACTCGCCAATGATATTCAGCGTTATCTGACATGATAAAGTAAGCGATCAAGGATCATACGTGAATTTCATAAAATAGCTAAGCCCCACTTTAAAGATATGCCAAAAACATTGGTCAAAGAAAGGGGATTTTCACGTAACGCGGGTACTTGTGCAAAGTCGTAACCAAAAGAACGGAAAAAATAGTATGGAACCGCTTAAGTCACTTTCCGAGGTTATGAAATTTTGCGATAAGACTTCTGCAATTACACGTCAATATATAATCATTGTGAACTATAATTACGCTATAAGAGTGTTTTTATTTAATATTATGAGTTCAAGTTTTTCAAAAGACATGGCGAATGCAAAATTGATGGATATAGATAGGGAAATATCTATTACCCAAAGCGAGCTAATTCAGTGCTTGTCAGTAGCTTCCACTAACACCGAAAAAATACTACTAGTATTAGCTTTTCTTAGTTCGATTGAAGGAAAACAGGCTCTTGCTGATCCTTTACAGAAAATTAAAGAATATTTAATTATGCAAGATTTTAAAAATGCAAATGTTTTAATAGAAGAAATTCTAAAAAATCCTAATTCATTTATTAAGGAACAAGTAGTGCTGGAGTGGTCAGATGCTCTCGAGCATCTGAGAGAAAGTTTCTCAAGGGAAATCGTATACTCTGAACAGCAAGAAAATAGCCCAAGAAGAATCTTTGAGTCTATTTTAGGACAAAGGTATCTCGCAAGTGATAATTCTTTAAGAGAAATTCAATTGTATTACAAATCCATTGATAGCGCTGAACAGTTATCTATATTAATTTCGAAAACACTTATGGATGAAAAGGGGGGGGAAGCAAACCTAGCATGGACATATTGGAAAATGCTTTGGGATGGGATTCACCAAACCATTGACCGAGGTCGAGATGGACCAAAAAATACATCGGACCGACCCAATATACGTACGCCTGGTGTGCTAAAATCTACTACACCAAGACCAATGTATATGTATGATAGAGACATTTCTTTTGAGGGAGAAACCTCACAATCGGACAAGAATAGATCAAAATATAATCAACAAAGTCCAAACTGGGTACAACAAAATCCTGAATCTCCCTTCGTTGCCTCTTTTTCTGGACATACAATATGGTTTATCGGGCTCCTAAAAGCCAAATGTGAACAAAAACCCATAGCAGAGCGACAGCATTTTTTTGATACAATGCTGAAGTCTTATATCGCGGTGTATTTAAGCCAGGGATTTCATAGTCTTAAAGAAATATCTGACATGATATATGATCCTTTCGTTTTGGCGAGTCTAAAAGAATCAGGTATCGAGGTAAATTTAGAAAAGCTATTCGTTGGTCCAGATGGTGTTCTAGACAAAACATTCGCCGATTCTATTGACTATAATAAAATTTTCCTTCTTAGAAAGTCTACTCAAGAGGAACTTAAAAAAGCAACGATTCACATAAAGTCAAAGCTAAAAATAATAGAATATAATGACGAACAAATATTTCAGCTAATAGGTGATACATTAGAAAGTTTAAAAATCGAATTAACAAATTTTAATATTGATACTTATCTTACTGAACAAGATATTGAAAAAGAATTTTCTAACAGTAATGATAATTATATTGTTCATCAGTCTAGTCATAAAGATTTTTATTGTTTTAGTATAAAAAATTCAGATAACTCAATAGAAAAAAGATATATCCTTAAAGAAGATATCAAAAATAACAATCCTAATATTCAGGTTTACTTGTCACCTGATAAAAAGGAGGGCCAGAGTTTAAAAGAGCTTCTTAAAGAGCTAGCCAGCAACGAAAATAACGATCAAATATTTCAGGTAATAGGTGAAACATTACAAAGTTTAAAAATAGAATTAACAAACTTTAATATTGATACCTCTCTTAATGAACAAGATATAGAAAAAGAATTTTCTAACGGTAATGATAATTATATTGTTCATCAGTCTAACCATAAAGATTTTTATTGTTTTAGCGTTAAAAATTCAGATGACTCAATAGAAACAAGGTATATCCTTAAAGAGGATATCTATAATAACAACCCGAATATTCAGGTTTACATGTCACCTGATAAAAAGGAGTGCCAGAGTCTAAAAGAACTTCTTAAAGAGCTAGCGAGCATAGAAAATGATCTTGCCCTGGAATTTCGGACATCCCACTAAGCAACATAGGATATCGGGGGGATATCGGGGTCGGACCAAAATTTTAACTTAATAAACAGTAAGTTACCTGTTAAAACACCCTTGCTTTTACTCTTAGAAGCTATTTTTAAGGCTTAAAATGACTTTTAAAATAATAAGTCCTGAATCAGAGTTTAAACAAATTTTTGTTGAAAATTCTCTGAACCAATCACTTTATTTTCGTATGATTTCAACAATGACTTAGCTGTATTTTCAATTGAATTAGATTCAGCTAGAGGATTAATCCATTTTCAAGGTAATGAATTTCTCAGTGCTAACGATGAAAAGGACCTCAATGAGCTTTAAGATAGGATTGAAGATGAGCTCAAAATGTTTACTGATGAAATGAATGCGCAAAATATTAGCTTCTCAAGGGAAGAGGATAATTTGAAAATTAATATCCCTGATCCAAATTTATACGATCAATTTGTTACTAGACTCCTGAATAAAAACCTAATGCCCGACAACAATCATAATGCCGATCTTATCTATAAGTCTAATTCTGCTGCAAAGCAAAATATTGATGTAAAAGAAACCGTTGATTCCTCTTATAAATCCCCAAATCCATTTGATATTTCAAAAGGACCAACACCTTCAGATGATGGCTGAAAATCTTTTCGAGCATGGTTGTTATGAAACAAAATTGGCTTTATCGCATAAATAATAAAACGGCCACCAAAAAATCAGCCCTTGAGACTATTTATGAACAAATCGATATACTCACTATGTTTCGCTCAAATCACACCGCCTTGCTTATTAATTCATATTTACTATTTAGCCAAATAAGACTAATCAGGAATATGATTTGTTCTATATTTAATATAACTTTGAATTAAATTTAATACATTATGACTAAGCCAACCAAAGATGCATTAGAAAAAATAACCAAACCGGCTCATATTCCAGCAATCGGTTATGCATATGTCGATGCAAACCATACCTCAGATAACACCTCAATCACTTATGGCAAAAAGAATGATCAACCGACTAAACCTGTCACCAATAATGAAGTTAATGATGAAACCCGATTTCCTGCAGCCTCACTAAGCAAAATTGCCTTTACTTATTTGGTCCTCCGATTAGCTCAAGAAGGGCATATCAGTTTGGATGAAGAATTACATCGTGAGTTACCCTTTGAAAGACTAATGGAACATGGTCAATACCCTGATACCACTACACAGGAATATGCTGAAAAATTAACAATTCGACACGTGTTGTCACATACCTCAGGATTGCCAAACGTAGGTTCAGATTCCTCAAAACCCTTGAATTTTAATTCTGAACCAGGTACGGAATATGAGTATTCAGGAGAGGCCATTCTTTATTTACAAAAGTTCATCGAAAAGAAAAGTAAGATGGATTTACAAACATTGGCTCAAAAATATCTTTTTGACCCAGAACCAAAAGGGTATGACCTCGCTATGATTTCAATCACATCATTCGATGAATTGGATACAAGCAAACTAGACAAAAAACCCTATCTTATTAAGGATGATCAAGGAAAATATCAAATTTGGGGATATAAAGAAAATAAATGGCAACTTACAGATATTAGCAATTTAGAAATTGATTTTGAATGGAATGCGGATCAAACCGTATTCATTTCACCTGAAGATGAAATTTTCAATACATTAGATAAAGGCCACCCACAGTCCAAAGGCTTGGATATGACGCGCTCAACATTTTTACCCCCCTCAGATCTAGATACTAATATTGTGAGTGTCCATTCCGAGTTAGGCAAGTCCATGTCAATTGAGGAGAGCTTAGCACCATTTAAAGATGATAAATCACCTGCCACAAGTGCCGTTGGAACTCTGCTTACAACAGCTGCTGATTTTTCTAAGTTCATGAGTGCTTGGTTAAAGTTGATAGAAGATAAAGACTTCAAGCAAGCATTTGAACCGCCGAAAGATAAAAAAATCCCAACGTTTGATGAGAAAGATGATACCCCACCCGTATGTGGCTTAGGTTGGCATTTATACAAAGATGATAATGGAAAGCTTATCGCCTATCAATATGGTGAAAATACTAAAATGAGAGCATTTGTCGCTATCAATGTGACAGATAAAAAAGGCGCGGCATTTTTTACGAATTGCGAACATGGGATGAGCATTGCAAACCAAATATTTAGCTCCCCTGACCTTGCGCCAATTGGGAAAACGAAAAAGCTATTTCAAAGTAAAAGTATGTCGCATCATTCTCAAATTGATGAGCCCGGATGGCAAGAAACGTTCGAAGGGGTGAGGGCTGAAGATAAAGCAAAAGATCCGGAAGGAATTGAAACGGCTAGAAAATATTTTGAAGCAGCTGTTGTGGCATCTCCCAAGGACGAATCTAAAAAACTGCGATTACAATGGTTTAATGCTGTTCATCCATCCGAACCAGAAGAAAATGAGTTTACATTAAAATTGGAAACATTTGTAAACGTTTATGAGAACCCCTTTAAGGAGCGGATAGAAATAGGCATCAAAGATGACGCTTTAATATACAAGAAATTTGATCAAGAAATAAAACTTAAACGAATATCAGAGAATGAATTTGTACCTGAGAAAGACCAATCTTTCAAATTAACCATTAATAATAATCAAGTTACTATTGATTTTCTCAGTGGTGATCCGAAATATGTATTTGAACAGTCTTTACCAAAATCTTATGTTAAAGAATCATTTTTAGCTGCTGTTGAAAAATTAAAAAACCATCAGATGACGATAGAACCATTGGAAAGTGATTCCCCCTACCACTTAACTAGTATGTCTGAGGATAAAACTGATATCAAAAGTGATGAAGTAGAATTAAGCAAAATGTCCTCCATAGTTAAGGAATCAGATACTCCACCTAAACCTAACCCCACAAAAGTTATGAAAACCAAATTAAAGGTACAGGCAATTGATAACCAAGAGAAAATTCAAAGTATCCAATTTGTCTCAAAAGTTTTTAATAGTGACAAGATGAAAGAGCGTGAAGGTAACTTTCCACCAGAAATAAAAATGATTCAAGAACGGCTAGCATCTCTAGAATCGACTGACATCTCTAATACAGAAGTCGTAAGCGCAGCAATTCTTGATATCAAATCAATCCTTGAAAGGTCCACTAGTCCTTTAAACCAATTTGCAACTGAAGCAAAAGAGATTGTGTTGAAAAGTAATTCATTTTACGAAATGAAATCGGAAATGGAGGATAACCATGAGTTTTCCAGTGAAGTTTCTCACCAGACTGATCTAAGCGCAAAGATATATCATTGAAGAGGTTTAAGATCATATGGGATATCGGGGTCGGACCAAAATTTTAATCTAATAAACAGTAAGTTACCTGTTAAAACACCCTTTCTTTTACTCTTAGAAGCTATTTTTAAGGCTTAAAATGACTTTTAAAATAATAAGTCCTGAATCAAAGTTTAAACAAATTTTTGTTGAAAATTCTCTGAACCAATCACTTTATTTTCTGTCCAGATAGGCTCTCTAGACTGTTTTTCTTTCAACAATTCTTTTATCAGTAGAGGATGGTTTTCTCTAAACGCTTCAATTGAGCAATACCCCATCAATTCAAGCGCCTCTTTGACGGACACGACTTGATATCGTTGTCTGCCGTAGAATAGTTCATAATAACCACAATACTCCCACTCCAACGGATTTTGAATCAGCCCTGTCCTTACCATATTTAAATCAACATAAATAAAACAACGATAAAAATACTCTTCTGCTTCTACAACAGAAACATGATACCTATCTTCCCAATAGGCCCCTTTTCTCTTCTTTCGTTGGTTATACTCTTGGGCTGTTCGACCCGCTACCAACTGCATCGATGAGGGTATAATGTCTTTAGTTGCACTCTTTACCAGCAAATGAATATGGTTCGATGTAATCATATAATTTAAAACGCAAAACCCATACCGCTTCCTGGCCTCATACAACCAATAGCGATAACGCTCTCTATCATGTCTAAATTTTAATAAAAACTCTCGCTTGTGACACCGATGGGTTATATGAAACACTTCACCAGGCGCATATATCCTGCTTGCTCGAGGCATGTTATTCCTTTCATTTGGACTTGATATCCAATTATATTTTTCTGTATTAGAAAATCAAGCACAAGGGCTGCCTCATTACCTAAAAGTCATTTTCAACACTAAAAATAGCTTCTAAGGATGAAAAAAAGAGTATCTTGCAAGGCATCTTATTGTTTAATATAAAAATATTTTGGTCCGCCCCCTGTAACTCCCTGTAACTTTGGACCCAAAGAATAACAAATGGCGCATTAATGGGTTCGATTACGCCGTCATTCAACTTAAAGCAGAATAAATACGCACAAGGGTGTTGTAATAATAAATTCTCTGTGTTAATTTAGATCTAAATGGGGATTTTCAGTCAAGATTCTGTCTTGGATTGATTAACTTAAATCACAATAAAACAGTCAAATTTTCATATGAACAGCAGACAGCTTTTATCATTATCTGTCGTCTTACCAGGTCTGGTAGATATTGCTGTGTCTATCTTAAACGTCATCCTTCTCTTCGGAAAATCGGCCTAATAGGTATCTCCGTCTGCGCCCCTATTAGGCGTAGATGATGCAGGCATATTTTTGATTTTTTGTAGGAGAATATCTAATGAATGTTAAAGAATACTACGAACGATATGTTCGTCAAAATCCTTTCTTTTTTGGATTGGTTGGTGGATCGGCAACCATTACAGCAGTTACACCGTTGTTGAACTGGTCCAATGAAGTGTTGGAGGCAAAGGAAAAACTGGCTAAGCAAGTATTGACGACAACACAAAAGCCCAGTGGAGAATTTTATGGATGGCGATTGATGTTTAAAGGGAATCCTTTCCGAGGGGCGTTTACTAATGTCATGTCGGTTGGCCCCAACACAGCCATCGCCCTTGGCTCCAAAAGTTTCATGGCACCTTATGTACCCAATACTAGCAGAGGGGATCTGTTTACATCCTTTGTCGCAGGATTTTTCTCAGGCATAGTGTCTACGCCATTTGAAGCGATGTTTTTGAATAAAAAAGGAAGCGATGGCAGAGTCATGCCAATGCGGACCGTCGCATCGACCGTTGTTCATAATAACGGCTATCGCGCATTGATGCGAGGCGCTTTAGCGGTTGGGACACGAGAAGCATTGTGGACTGTCACCTATTTTTCAATGCCAAATTTGATCAGCCCCTACTTGGTTAATATGGGTATGTCAGAAAAGCATGCAAAGAGCACGGCGGCATTTATTGCGGGTGGTGCATTTGGATAGATCAGTTGCCCATTGAATGCGCTTCGTTTTCAAAAGCAGAAGATGTTAAATCAATCTACCCCGAATAGGTCATATTGGGAACATGCTGCTAACATAGCGAGGATGAATCCATCTGCTTCTAGCTTGCAGAAAGTGGGCTTTTTCTTCAATGCGGGTTTACCAAGAGCCGCAGCCGCCGCATCGGCAGCATGCATCATGAATGAAATTGTTTCAAGAAAATGAATTTCATAATGAAGGGTGGGCACGCTTCACTTTGCCCACTCTTCAATCCGGCATGATTGGGATCTTTTTACTGATCTTGCCCCAGAATTTCGGACACCTTACTAAGCAACTTTTTGACTTCAAAAGCATCTGGCGTTGTTTAACCAATTCTTGAATGAAGCCGTTTGCGATTATAATAGATTTCAAAGTATTCAAAATATGATGTTTAGCCTCCTTTCTTGTTAAAAATCGCTCACCACGGATAGCATCAACCTTGAAACTATCATTCCAGCTTTCCTTAGCACTATTATCATAGCAATCACCATTTTGCGACAAAAACTGATCAATTCCCCATATCGCCTAACTACCAACTGCATCGATGAGGGTATAATGTCTTTAGTTGCACTCTTTACCAGCAAATGAATATGGTTCGATGTAATCATATAATTTAAAACGCAAAACCCATACCGCTTCCTGGCCTCATACAACCAATAGCGATAACGCTCTCTATCATGTCTAAATTTTAATAAAAACTCTCGCTTGTGACACCGATGGGTTATATGAAACACTTCACCAGGCGCATATATCCTGCTTGCTCGAGGCATGTTATTCCTTTCATTTGGACTTGATATCCAATTATATTTTTCTGTATTAGAAAATCAAGCACAAGGGCTGTCTCATTACTTAAAAGTCATTTTCAACACTAAAAATAGCTTCTAAGGATGAAAAAAAGGGTATTTTGCAAGGCATCTTATTGTTTAATATAAGAATATTTTGGTCCGACCCCTGACTGATCCTTCTCGCTTGTGACACCGATGGGTTATATGAAACACTTCACCAGGCGCATATATCCTGCTTGCTCGAGGCATGTTATTCCTTTCATTTGGACTTGATATCCAATTATATTTTTCTGTATTAGAAAATCAAGCACAAGGGCTGTCTCATTACTTAAAAGTCATTTTCAACACTAAAAATAGCTTCTAAGGATGAAAAAAAGGGTATTTTGCAAGGCATCATATTGTTTAATATAAGAATATTTTGGTCCGACCCCTGACTGGTATTTTGCAAGGCATCTTATTGTTTAATATAAGAATATTTTGGTCCGACCCCTGATCCATATTTCGTGAACGTTACCGTTTGCGTTACCGAACTGATCATTGCCTAGTCCAGGTTTAATTGATAAATTGTCAGTTTGACTAATCTACCCGTGAATAATTCATGGTTCAACTCACGATACCCAACCACCGTTCTGGCGATATTAAATGGGCAACGGTTGACTTAAACACCAACCAAGTGGTGCTTGATAATGGCGCTACATGTGTAAAAAAAGACATTCTTATTGGCACGAGCCAATGGTTTCACCCCATTCTAGACATCGCGCCTTTCAAGTCTCAATCGAAGACATTGGCATATCATTATCAATCACTCACAGAATTATGCACCCTGTTGAGTCATATCTATCCTACCTTTTTACACCGTAAAGATCCTGCTTCGTTGCAAATACAAATCCGACCAAAGCCCAATAGTGGTTATTTAAACAACACATCCTACATTTTTCTTAGCATGGATAGAAATAGAGCCGCTGAACAGGCCATCACTTCAACATTGTTAAGTGAGCTAATGACTAAGATTACGGGTAGAAAGTATACGTATTGCGACCAAATATACGTTGATGCCACATTCCATGTTACATCATTACCAGAACAGGTCAATGCGGATAAGTTATTTGAGAGCAACATCAATCCTTTTGATATTGCCGAAATGGTGGAAGATATCTCCGCCTTTGAATTACGGTTTATCAGTTATGCTATCGGTTTTGGGGTATTCACCCGTCGGTTCATTAAGGAACATACCCCTTTGTTTGTCTACACCGGCGCATGGAAACATCAGCATCAAAGTATCCACTATCAGTTTGCAAGCCATGATGCATTTGGTTTGAAGATTAATGCCGAAGCAATTGGCAACTTAGCACGATTTATCAACCATGCCGATGATGAAGGCGATCCTAATTTCCAAAATGCCAATGCTTATTCAAGACGTCATATTCATTATGGCTTGGAATATATTGTTATTTATGCAAAAAGAGATATTTTAGCAGGAGAGCAACTATTAATGAGTTATGGCCCTACAGCAATCAAAGATCCCTATCGTTTCTCAAAACAGGACTCGCTTCATCGATGTGATGGCGAATTGATCCCTTATGATATCAAAGACAAACATATCCAACAGTTTTTACAATCTCAACTTCACGGAAAACTGTCCAATCTATTCATCCGTTTCTTAATAGTCCTCGTTGTCTTGATTACATTGGCGGGCCTTGCACACTATTTTTCTCATTTTTTTAACCCATCCCCTCCTGCTCCCTAAGCTATTTTAACGGTTAACTTAATGGTTGAAGACATGCCATGATCATCGACAACGCGTAGCAGGTGTTTGCCTGGTTTTGCTTGCCAAAGCCAAGTCTTATCCCTTTCAACCACCTTAAGATATTGGTTATCAATAAACCAATAACAGTGTTGCACATCGCCATCGGCAATGACAGAAAAAGGGATCAAGGTGTCTTTCAAATGATTTTTGGAAATAATATAGGTCAGCTGCTCGCGAGGCGATACAATTTGCGGGGGAAAAGACTGAGGTGCACTTCGCATCAAACAATCTTTTTCATAGGGGGGCGGTGATTGACGCACAATCCCTGCTTGTTTGAAATTTGTCAGCAAATCAGACGACCAAAACTCATAGACCTTAAATTTCGTTTTAGAATCAATATGACAAGTTCTCAAGCCCGTCTCAGGATTGATGGCCACTTCTCTGAATATTGTATCTGTTTTAATCGGTGATTTACCCGGAATAAACCAAGCTTTTCTGGTTTCTTGACAATACGGGGTTGGCAATAAACCCGATGCTTTGCAAATATCAATTTTCACAAGATTCATGCTTTCTGGGGCTTGCGTTAAAGGGGGTATTTTACCCTTCGTTTGTAGGATACCTTGGACGAGATCAAAAAATAAGGGGGCAGCTAAACTTTTTCCCACAAACGTTTTATTCGATTGTTGATCGAAGTTTCCCAACCAAACAATGATGACATAGGGGCCGACAACGCCAGCTGTCCAGGCATCCCGATACCCCGACGAGGTACCTGTTTTAAATGAGATAATGCCAGGCATTTTCTCATAGGAGCTTGGCCGTGGGGTATGACTGAGCATGTCCAAAACCAAAAAAGACGCCTCAGGGGATAGCAATCGTCTCCCATGCGGCACACTTGCCGTATCAACCACTTTTAGCGGGAACCATAATCCTTGGTTTGCTAACATGGCATATAACCCAGCTAATTCTTGCATGGTGATTTCGACACCGCCTAACGCGATGGATAATCCATAAAATGCAGGTGGTTTTAACTGACTCACTTCCGCTTGCACGAGTAATTGATGTAAATCCATGCCTTTTAATTGGTTGGCTAAATACACCGCGGGTATATTTCGACTTAATATGAGCGCTTCTTCAGCAGTTAGAGGGCCTGCAAATCGATAATCAAAATTATCGGGGTTATAAGGGCCAAACGCTTGAGGAACATCTTTTAATAGGCTAGCAGGATGGATAATGCCTTGATCCAGGGCGAGTGCATATATAAACGGTTTTAAGGCTGAGCCAGGCGAGCGCTTTACACGTGTGCCGTTAATTTGCCCACTGATCGATTTTTGAAAAAAGTCCGCCGAACCCAATTCAGCAAGGACGTGCATGGTACGACTATCGACAATCAGTACCGCTGCATTCGTTACCCCAAATGGCTTTTTTCGCGCCACATATTGCCGTGTCAGCCTTTCAACCATCGATTGCAATCGACCATCAAGCGTGGTAGCAATATGCTTTGTGTCGCTATCTTGCTGCAATATCTCATTGACAAAATGAGGCGCTTTAAACGTTAAATCCCGTATCGATTGCATGCTTAACGGCAGATTCATGAAAAGGCGTTTATCGTTGTCTTGGGGGTAGGTTGATGTCCATATTGAAAAGAGTCGCAATCTTGCTTTTTCTAACGAGGGCGTATTTAGTTTACGCTTGATTGGGTTTTGAGGCATAACGGCTAAGGTCAGGATTTCGGGGAGCGTTAGATCGTTTGCTTTCTTATTAAAATAGATGGTACTTGCCGCACCCACCCCCTCGATATTAAAACCATAGGGCGCGAGATTTAAATAGGCTTCTAAAATTTGTTCTTTTGTATAGTGCCTTTCTATTTGCAGTGCTTTTATCATTTGTTGGACTTTACCCAAGAAAGAACGGGTATACAGATGATAGCGAATTCTAACTAACTGCATGGTAATAGTTGAAGCGCCAATTTTACGTTGTTTTACCACATAACTTTGCCAAATGGCTTTGAATAATGACCCAGGATTAATCCCTGGATGCTGGTAAAAATAACGATCTTCTTGCAGCAAGGTTGCTTTGATTAACGCCGGTGACATGTCTTTTAATGGCGTAAACAGTCGATATTTATCTTCTTGATTGAGGGTTAAACGCAACAAGTGCCCTTTGCGGTCATACACGGCTTTTGAAAAGGATAAACTATCTAAAAGCGGTGGTTTTGGTGAAAAAAAAATATAGCCCGAAGCGCAGACGAGAAGCAATAGAAGCGCTATACTGAAGAACTTTAAACCATTTTTCATAATCGGTTACTTTATCATGAACAGACACCCAGTCCAACGTATCAAAAAAAGCCTGACAAGCTTCGTGACAATGCTATTTGGAACCGTGAAGTGGCAAACACCGGCTTGGATGCAGTTCCTGAAAAATCGATTGATCCATTCGCCGAAAAAATCCATGGCAGTACTTGTCGGCCTTATCATGGTGCTTAGTATAGCGAGTTATGGCTATTATTGGTATCAACATTTACCCAAACCCGTGTTAATTGAGTCAAAAATCAACTTACCCAATATCTCCACCATTAACGCAGAATCCGAAACCTTAATCATCCAACCTTTAACCATTGATTTTGGTATCGAAGACAATGGCTTTCAACCTAAGTCGGTTGCCCCTATTGGTAACATTGGCAAAGTGATTACGGAAGGCATCAAGATGCAACCGGAAATCCCCGGGGAATGGCGCTGGGCTTCAGATACTCAACTAGTTTTCAATCCGTCTCAAGATTGGCCTGCCGGGCAGGAATATCGCATCACCTTTGATTCAACATTCTTTGCCAAACAAGCCAAAATGGCCCACTTATCCGCCTCTTTCACAACCCATCCACTCACCGTCAATATCAATCAATTGCGATTTTATCAAGATCCTGTCCATCCAGAAGAAAAGAAAGTCGTTGCAACGATGGATTTTAATTACCCTATCGATCCAGTGAGTCTGAAAGAACATATTCTGTTTAAATTACAACAGCTAAAAAATGATAAACTGGATTTAAAAGCGAAAGATTATCCCTTTCATCTGACCTTTGATAAATTTAAACGAACCGCCTATTTGCAATCGGATAACCTAACGCTTCCCAAGGTCCCCCGATATTTGCGATTAACTGTCTCAAAAGGACTCAAAGCCCAATCCGGTCCCGGAACGACTAGCCATGAAGAAAGTCAGAGCGTGCTTATTCCAGATGCCAGCAATTTTTTTCAAGTTAAGCAGGTTGAATCGCGAATCATTCCCAACCAAAATGACAGGCCTGAACAAATTTTAAGTATTGAAACATCGATAGGCATCAGTGGCGAAAATTTAAAAAAATCACTGCAAGTTTATTTGTTGCCGAAAGACTACCCCGCCAATAAAAATGAAGCCGAAAAGCCCAATCATGCCTGGCTTAGCCCGGGAGAAGTAACGCCTGCTATCCTAGCTTTATCGCAACCATTAATGCTGGAGGACATTCCGGCTGATAAACATTATGCAACCCAACACTTTTTCCGCTACAAAGCCTCACCCCACCGCTACTTGTATATTAAAATAAACAAAGGGGCCAAAGCCTTCGCCGGTTACCTGTTAAGTCAAAATGCACAAGCCACAGTGGAAGTGCCTGAATATCCCAAACAAATTACTTTCTTACATAAAGGGTCGTTGTTAGCGTTAGCCAGTGAGAAAAAATTATCCGTCATGGTGCGAGGGTTAGAATCCGTCCGCTTCTCCATTGCCCGAGTTCTCCCCGACAACGTTAACCAGCTGGTTTCCCAAACCCAAGGTGACTTTAACAATCCCCTTTTTATCAATCAAGATTTCACCGAAGCCAACATCAGCGAAATTGATCGCGAAATTCAAAACCTGCCCGGCAGCGATTTAAGTGAATTAAAATATACCTCTATCGATGTCAGTAAATACCTGGGCAATGCACAAAATAACCTGGGTCCGAATGGCTTGTTTTTGCTCAAAGCCCAAGGATGGGATAAAGCCAACCAATCCGTCATGGACGTGTCTGCTAGTCGATTATTACTGGTCACCGATTTAGGCATGATGGTTAAAGACAATAGCGATAGCTCTCATGACGTCTATGTCCAATCAATCAGCACAGGCAAACCGGTTGCCCAAGCGAAAGTGTCGGTATTAGGCAAAAATGGTCTGCCAATCCTCTCAGGCTTAACCGATGACAATGGGCGTGTGAGCTTTCCAAGCCTAGTTGATTTTGTTGACGACAAACAGCCTGTCGCTTATTTAGCGAATGCTCAAGGGGATGTTTCCTTTATTCCCTTTGCCCAATTTAGTCGGCAATTAAATTATACCCGCTTTGATGTGGACGGCGCGTATCAATATGGTAATTCCATAAATAAGATAAACGCTTATGTCTTTTCCGATAGAGGAATGTATCGACCTGGCGATCAAGTCCATCTAGCGATGATCGTCAAAAATACCTTTGCCCAAGATCAAAAAGCAGGCTTACCATTAATTGCCAAAATGACTGACCCAAGGGGTGCAACCATCCTTGAAAAAGCATTGACACTGGATGAAAGTGGGCTGCTCGCTTTTGACTACACGACCACAGCCACATCGCCAACCGGTAATTATTATGTGTATGTCTACTTGGTGCAAGAAAACAAAGCTGAGAATATCATTGGTTCCACCCAATTTAGCGTTTCCGAATTTTTACCCGATACCATGCGGATTGACGCCCAATTCTTAAGCAAACCCCAACCGGGCTGGCTATCGCCTAATGATCTGAAGGCACAAGTCAGTTTGACGAATTTATTTGGTGCACCCGCGATCAAACGGACGGTCCAAGCCCATGTGATGCTCAAACCCCACGACATTCAGTTCACGCAATTCCCCGATTATGTGTTTGCAGACCCCTTGCGCTTACACCAGAAAAAAGCAAAAACTTATTCCGATGAACTAAAATCCGGATTAACCAACGAGGATGGACAGGTGGTATTCAACCTCGATCTACAACGTTTTGAACAAGCGACCTTTGAATTAACGTTTTTTGCTGAAGGGTTTGCCGCTGAAGGGGGTAGAAGTGTTACAACGCAAATCAAAACACTCGTCAGTCCTTTGGCCTATGTACTCGGCTATAAACCGTCCCAAGATTTGCAATATATCAAACAAAACACACAAGCCGATATTCATCTCATTGCTGTCAATCATCAATTATCGAAACAAGGCCTCGATGGATTAACAGCGGAATTACTCAAAGTGGATACTGTCTCAACGCTGGTTAAAAACCCGGATGGGACATATCAATATAAATCCATCGAAAAGGATAAAAAGCTTAGTAGTAAAGAGCTATCCTTTGGCAAAGATGGCTTAAATTATCCACTACCGTCTGAAACAATTGGTAACTTTAAAGTCCGATTTCTTAATCAAGATAAACAAGTCCTCACCGAAGTGCCCTTCTCCGTTGTCGGCAGTAGCCAGGTATCATTACCCAAAAACGCAGAACTGGCTGTTAAATTAAATAAAGAAAAATATGACCCAGGCGAAACCATTGAATTGCAAATCACTGCACCTTATACCGGTTCAGGGTTAATTACCATTGAGCGAGATAAAGTCTATGCAAGCCAATGGTTTACAACCAACACCACCAGCTCCCTTCAGACCATCACCCTTCCCAAAGAACTCCTTGGCAATGCTTATGTGAATGTCGCTTTTGTCCGAGCATGGGATTCACCCGAAATATTTATTAGCCCGCTGAGTTATCAAGTCCAAGCTTTCGATATCAGCATTGGTGATCATGAAGTCGGTATTGATCTCACCGTGCCCGATCTGGCAAGACCCGGTGAAGACATGGCAATTACGTATAAAACGGACCTGGCAGGCAAAATCATTGTCTATGCAGTGGATGAAGGTATTTTACAAGTCGCCAACTACCGCAGCCCCGATCCATTATCCTTCTTTTTCCAAAAGCTTGCCCTGGAAGTCACCACGCAACAAACCTTAGATTTAATCTTGCCCGATTTTGTTCAAGACCGTGAACTATCGGCCGTTGGTGGCGATGCTGACGCAGAAGCGCTCTTAAGTGCTCATTTGAATCCGTTCAAACGAAAAACTGATCTGCCCGTTGTTTATTGGTCTGGCATTGTCGACGCAGATGACCAAGAAAGGCAACTGACTTTTAAAATTCCCGACTACTTTAACGGACGCCTCCGTGTTATGGCGGTCGCTGTTTCTGACAATGCCGTCGGTGCTGCGGATAAGGAAACGAAGGTTCACGGCTATTTCGTCATCAGTCCCAATGCGCCAACGTTTGTTGCACCGGACGACCAATTTACCCTGAGTGCCACAATTGCCAATCAGCTCCACAACTCCGGGTCCCAACCTGAAATTACTGTTGGCTTAGACGCATCTCCCGAATTCCAAATCGTCCAATACGAAGAGCTACGCCAAGTGATTAAGGAAAATGGTGAGGATTCGGTTCAATTTAACGTAAAGGCCGGTTCTGAACCGGGAGCAGGCACACTCACCGTGCGTGCCTCCTATGGGAATAAATCTAGCCAAATGTTAACCGGTGTCAGCATCCGGCCCGCGAGCAATTATGAAACCAATATTCAATCGGGCATGGTAAACGACCCTCAAAAATCACTGACAGTTTCCCAAGATTATTATCAAGCGTATCATCAAAATAAATTCATGCTTTCAACGAGCCCAGTCATCTTGTTATCAGGACTAAGTCAATACCTGGATAATTACCCGTTTGGCTGCAGTGAGCAATTGGTCAGTAAAGCCTTCCCTTGGTTAGCCATCCAAACCATCCCTGGATTATCCAACAACCCTGCGGAAACTCAAAAAAAGATAGAGCAAACCATTGATATGCTGACTGCCCGACAAAATGCCAATGGCAGCTTTAAATATTGGCCTTCTGATAATCAAACCGATGCGAATCAATTTATCAGTCTCTATGCTATGCACTTTTTATTAACCGCTCGGGAGCATCATTATCCGCTCACCAATGATATGTATTTTGCTGGCATTAGCTACTTAAAAGAGCTAGCGAACCGAACACCTGGCTCGCCTGAGGAAGCCCGAGAAATTGCCTATGCAATCTATCTACTCACCCGCAATGAAATAGTCACCACCGCCTATTTAACCAATTTGATTTTAAATTTGGAAAAACATCCCGATTGGCCTTGGCAAAAGGAAATAACGGGCAGTTTTGTCGCTGCGAGTTTCCAATTACTTAAGAATGAAAAGGAAGCGCAAAAATTAATAATTCAATATGAGCCTGGCCAAGCAACCAATTATAATGAATTTTTAACCGGGCCAGTCGCTGATACATTATCGATGTATTTGCTAGCAAACCATTTCCCACATCTAGCCGATAAAGCGCGCGATAAAGGCCTTCTGCATTTGATTGATAACCTCAATAGTGCCGATATCAATACATTACTTTCAGGCTATGGCAGCTTAGTGCTAGCTGCTTACGGCGATGAAGCGTCCAATGATCCGCAAAGTTCGCTCTCTGTGGATCTCATCCGCGCTGATAAAACGAAAAAATCGGTCACCTTAGATAGCCAAAACCCGATATTGACACTGACTAATGAGGTGACAAAAATCATTATTCAAAACCCACAAAAACAACCATTATATTATCAGTTAATAGAAGAAGGTTTCCGCAATAAACCCGTGACAAAGCCCCTTCAATCAGGCATTGAAATCTACCGTGACTATCGAAATAGCGAGAATCAATCCGTTACCACAGCCAAGCTTGGTGAAGAACTCACCGTGCATATTCAAATCCGCGCCGTGGGCTATCCCTGGCTAAGCAACGTGGCTGTGATTGATTTACTGCCCGGTGGATTTGATGTAGTCAGAAATTCGGTCCCTCACGATCCATTTGATTATGTGGACATTCGAGAAGATAGAGTGAACTTTTTTATGGGCCTATCGGATACAGTGACGGAAATTGAGTATAAGATTAAAGCCGTCAACGCCGGTCAGTTTGCTGTGCCTGCTAGCTTTGCCCAGGCCATGTATGCCCCTGCAATACAAGGGCATAGCGTCCAAGGGCAAATCAATATCAATGAGGAATATCAGCAATAGATTGATTGGCAAATGGAATTGTGATACTTGAGGCCATTGATTGGCCATAGGCAATTTGCATCGTGTAGTCTTGCGTGGTGGGTGGTGAATAAAGCACATCATAGGTCCCTATCGCAAGCGCTAATCGGTGCCCTTTGGCTATTTGGTGGACGCTCATGGCTAAATCAAACTCTGAAACAACGTAATTCCCTGGTATATCATGGTACCGACTAACCGGTCCATGGCTAATGAGCTGCCCCATACCATAGGGGTTCACATCATATAAATAAGCAATGAGTTGCGATTTTTGCGATGACGGTTTATACCATAAAGTGACATGAGGAATCCCAAGGATTGTCTTATTCTGACGGACTGGCTCGGTTTGATAATAAATGGCATTTAAAGGATTGATGCCTGGTAACCAAGTAATGATTGGTAGATCCGCGTGGGACTCGAGAATCGGTGATACGATGGGGATGCCCGAGTTGACTCCTGTCACTAGCCCAAAATGTAGCGTATTGCTGCTAGTGGTCACGACCTCATGGGTTGTCAGTTCGCCAGGAGAAAAAAGATTGGCGCGTTTTTGCAAATTGTATTTCTTCACGATCACATCGATTGGCCATTGATCAGCAACGATGCGTTGACCTTTTTTGGCTTCAATGCTGAGTATTGGGGCTTTATCGATGCCGTTATCGACCCCTTTTAACCATCTTTCAAACCATTTGTCGGCTTGAGACCAAACATAATTATCAAACCCGAATAAACCCGGCGCTTCAGCACTGCCATGGACGCCTTGGTTTAAGTCCATCCGTTTAGGCGCCGTGACATCGGCAAAAAAATGCAAAAGCGCATTCGGTTTAAATAATCTATCCCCTAAATTTTGACTGATGTATACGGCAGTTTGATTGCGATTTATCCCTTCAATAAAATGCTGAGGTGATCGCGCTTGGGCCCATTGTTTCGTTTCATCGTAATGAATATGCTGAACAAGGTGTTGAAAGTTGGTTTCAATTTCTGGATCAAGACGGCCTACCATTTTTCCGGATTGTACCAACAAACTCCCCATTAAATTTGACGGGCTGTTGTTGTTATTGAAAGCCGATTCTAAATCGGTCCAAGCACTCATCACTGCCACAGCCTTAATTCTTGGGTCATGCGTTGCCGCCAATAAACTAAGCCCTCCCCCATAAGATATGCCAGCCATCCCAATATGTTGAGTATCAATCGGCAATTCATGGGTGGCCCAAGCAATAATAGCATCGATATCCTCTAAATCATCAGAACTAGCCAGATTGACAAGACCTTCCGATTTCCCCCACCCTCGCGCACTGTAGCTTAAGACAACATACCCTTTTTTTGCGAATGCTTGGGCAGGAAATGAATACTCATATTCATCAAGGTTCCAGCTATTTGGCATGATAATCAGGGGCCAAGTGTGCTGGGTATCCTTTGGCAGGTAAACATTCGCCGATAGTTTGGTGCCATCCTTCGAGTCAATGGTAATGCCATCCATAAATTGAATTGACTGGGCTTTAATTTGCAAGGAGTAACAGAGAAAAAACAGGAATAGAAGCTGGATAACGACGCGCTTTGTTAAGTCCATTTTGACACTCACCTAAAATGCCTTTTACAAGGTTATATCGTATTTCGTAAAGAAAAATCAATACATCATCCTTGAGCCAGTGCTAAATATGAAATTAAGTGACCGCTCCGTGAATGTTTACGTTATTGTCAGCGTTACCGAATCTAGCTGTGAGCACAACCGATAAGGCAAAGGTAGTAGTCGTTTTAGCCAAATGCAACCTGGGTATTTTGTGGTTGGGAGACTGGGGTCTGTGCCTTTTCAAATGCATAGCTATATCCAAATAAACCGGCCGCTATTAAACAACTCACACTAACAACTCCCAACGGAATTGAAGCAATAGCGATGCTTACAATGAGTAATCCCAAACCAACGATTGTGAAGCCGCCGGTTAGCAAGCCCAATATCAAATGACTGTCAAAACCATTTTTCTTGGTTTCAAGTGGCTTAGCCATCTTTGCTATTGTCAAAGGGTTTGTGCACACCGATGAAATCACTCGCTTCATTTTGAACCAATCATCATCACTCGAATCAATGGTAAACCCAAATTTTTGGTACAAACGAAATGCACCTGTATTGGTCTTTCTAACTTGTAGCCGAACCTCTGTTTGAGTCTGGTTTGCCAGGGTGGTTAAGGCCATGTCCATCAACCGATTTCCAATCCCTTGATTCTGCATCCCAGGCGCAACACCAAAATTAGCAATATGAAACCCATCAGCAAACTGCTTAACAAAAATATAACCACAAACTGCTCCCTGTTCATCAACAGCCACAAATGAATTATTTTCGCCAAAATAATACTCAAACGCTTCTGTCGGCCAGACCTCTTCAAGCGGGAAAATAATTTTATCTAACGCAGCTATCTTGTCAAATTGCGATTTTTTTAATAATTGAATGGTGTATTTCATAACGTATGTTTATTTCTTTGATTTTAGCACCCGCATTATAGCAAGCTAAGATTAAGGTTATATTAGGGGGAATATCCAATACAAATGGGTCCTTTGTATCGGACAAAATACACAGAACTAATACGTGCCCGTGAGCGTGCCCATACCCGTGCCCGGATTTAACGAATTAAAAGATATACTTTGATCTTGAAGCAGCCCACCGAAAAATAGTGAACTGTGACCATTATAAACCGGGTACGGGCACGGATTAGCTATTAGTTTTTGTCCAGTCCCAATCACCAGTAGCCCCCATTAGCCAAAGGCGTCATGGGGGATACCTCATCTGCAGAACCTGCATTACGAATGCAGGCTACACTATAAAAGATGATAAAGGACAATATGGGGAGAAAAAAAAATCATATCACGCGATTAGCCACCAATGAATTCTCGCTTTATACCTAAAAGCCACTCTCATCGAAGGAATTCAATGACTTTTCCTCATCCGATAATCGGTTTTCCTCTTCTTCGTCAAGCCATTGACCATATATTTACTACATTGTATAATTTCTACCATTTTGGGGTGTGTTTGGACTATCTATCGTTAAATTTCCCCCCCGTAATTATGTCCACTAGGTATCTGACATGCTTGATTTAACCGGCAATAAACATCTTCCTTTAAACAAAGGAAAATCATTCCATTCATTAAGTTATGCGCAAAAAAACAAAGGGGCTATCGATATAATAATTAACGCTGCCCTGACGCAAATGGATGAGGCTTTAGAAAATTTCATCCAGTTAGAGGAGAAGTTTGTTGATACGTCAAATCCAGATTATAAAGCATGGGTCTCAACGTTAGCCCAAGAATTGAAAGAGGACAGAAAGCGGATTGTCGAAATGGTTCAAACTATCCGTGACGATAAGCAAATGCCACTCTACCAGCAGCTGTCTTTAATTCATACCCTGTTTGTCGATTATCGAATAAAGTTCAACCAAAGTCGGTATAGCGTACCCAAAAGTGAAACAGGAACGACGCCTGATTCCCTTAGTCCGATAACATTGGCACTTATAACGCTAAGTAATCTCTGTAGTGAAATAAGCGACACGTTTATTGACCCGATAACTGACAACATCGTATATCTCACCAATAAGTATTATGATCCTACCAAATTCGAGCTCAAGGATGTGTTAGAAAACCTTGAGGAGATTACATTTCTTCAATTAGTGAAAAGAAAAAAGTTTGGCTATACTGAACAAAACATTAAAATCATTCCAGCCACCCTGAACTCTAACTTGTCCCCATCCATCTATATGTTAATTGAAGGCGATAATGCCGTCAGTCAAAATGATTACAAATTGCACTTTAGCTTGCACCCTTCCCCACAAAATTTAGCCAAGGCCTGGGATATTGCCTTAAAATATTTTTATAAATACCCTCAGATTTGCTCGATGAAAATCATTCATCCTGCCCTTGCCGCAGTCGAAATGCAACCGGGTAAACACATGGTGATGTATTTTATTGATTTGAAGGATGATAATCAGCATCAACAAGCATCCAACCATGCAGCGATGATGATTGTTGTGAAAGCGATGATCCAAGAATGGATAAAAAATGGTGTTAAGACTAGCGAGAAAAAATCCCCATGACGGCCTCGATATTGATGGTAATGGCTTTGCATTTGCCAGTGGGCTAATCCAGCAAAGCACGGGTGAATATATATTTGCGCAAGACAGGGATGACAATCTGTGTGAAAAAAACCCCTTTACCAATGCAAACGTGATTAACCGAGAAGCGTTAAAAAATACAGGGCAACTGCTTCAATCCGATTTAACCTCACTGCTAGAAAAAGTTTTCCCTTCGACGTATTTGCCTGGCCTAGCGATTCGAGGGCGCATTAAAGAACTTAACCAAGAAATAGAGCGATTGTTGAATTGTGAAGACCAAGATCCGGTGAACCTAACCTATGACATTCGCGAAGTGCTCAATCGGGTTCGCGCTGTCATTGAGAAATCACCAACAACGCTCCTATGCAATCAAAAGAAATTCGACGAATTAATGCGCGCATTTGAAAAGCACTACCAAGCATTTAATCAAATTCACCACGAGTGCCGTGTGCGCACAAGACATATGGCAAACGTGTTGCTTGACGATGAGGTAAAGCGCCGACAGAAAAATGGTGAAACGATACTATTTCTCAACGAAGAGGAATCAAAAGGTCTCAATTCAGAATCGTCAAAATCACTTAACCAAGACCAAACGAGTGAGCAAACACTTGGACAGGAACCAGCGCAAAAATCCGATACGATGACATCTCAAATTGATACAGCAAGCATTAACCCAATAACGACAGAAAAAAAATCACCTGTGGCATCCCATTCCTTGTTTAGCTCAGGCACCATCCCTTCGGATAAGATGGGTCCTCGCGAGACAGAAACACCGTTATTAACTAAAAAAATAGACACTGAAAAAAAACAAGGGGATATGGATGAGTCATACCGTAAAGCCCATTCACAATTAACACAGCTAATTTCAAACTCCAAAACATTGGATTCACAACTTAAACTAAAAGTCGCTGAATTAATTAACGAGACTCATGAGATATATCAATCCAGTCGAGCGCCCACAGAACCATTGGTCAATGTGCTTTCCAAAACCCATGATTTACTGACTGATACCGTTTCAGTCGATGACTATATGAGTGAAGCCTCCGATTTGCATGCACAATTCCCAGCAAGCAAGCTGTTTTTAGGGCTAGCCATGAAGATGGTGGGGGTTGCCATTGTTTTTGGTGGTATCCCAGCAGTCACACTTTTAGCGTTCTGCCTCATGCCATTCCCGCTCACGCTCGTTGCCGCTTTTATATGCACGGGAGCAGCAGCTTTGACCGCCCTAGTTGGCGGAGGGATGTGGCTAGGAGGTGAGCATATTTTAGAAGATGACCTCAACAAAAATAAACTTTCCGGGATTATGGAAGACATCGGAAATATAAAATCGAGCGAGACAAATACATCCGCTAGCTTGTAACGAATTTAGCAATGTGCCGCTAAGATAAATATATCGCACCACCGGTTCGGGCCACTTTTTTCCACTCACATTGTGCCCCATGATAGCTGAGCGCTGTTACATCCGGCTCAGCAGGGCCTGATGCTGACACCACAAAAACACAAACAGGCGATTCAAAGGCTTGTGTATCCTGCTTCACTGCGGTGACCGTGTAAGCGATATCAAATGTTGCATCCAAGGAAAAGCCAAAGCCATAAGTCATTGGTGTATCAGGGCGAGTATGCCCTGTTTCGATAGGCTGGCATGCCTTGTCGACAAAATAACCATTTTGATTAATCACTTTTAACGTCACTTGCCATTCACCCTTGTTTGAATAAATCGGATGCCATGTGTGAATGGCGCATTGGGAAAAGGCCCATGATCTTGAACCAACGAGCAGCATAAGAACAAAATTTAACCAACAAATCCTTTTCATGATAATCTCCTACAAAATCATCTAATGTAAATAATAATTCTATCCAATTCAACCGAGCCGTGAGCTGGGCACGGGCACGGGCACAGGCACAGGCACAGGCACAGGCACAGGCACAGTTTAGCTTAGGGTATTTTTTTAACCGGACCTAGAGCAATTTCAACAACTTAGTTTATACTTAATAAAAGGCGGATTAATTAGGATAACCATATGAAAGTAGGTGCGTTTTTTCGCAATAATATTCTGATTATTGCGGGGCTTGGGCTGCCTGCGTTGGTCATGATCATTTTCATGGTATCGACGATGATACCAACAAAAATTGAAAACCCACCGAAATATAGTTTAGTGTTCGCTATCCAGGATTACTCTTCAGGCAACCAAACACCCATCAGTGTGAACTTCGTGGTAAAAGATGGCATCTTATATGCGCAATACACTAAAAATGCCAATTCAAGTTATTACTATTGGAAGAAATTATATCTCTATGATGCTAAAACTGAAAAAATCAAACAGCTATCATTTGGATTACCAACCAATATCGACAAAATCGAGGGTGTGCAGGAAGCCGTCGTGGAATCAACACAAGGGTTAAAGCTGGATACTACCTTGCAATCCCCTGATGGGTATCAATTGCTGCAACAATGTAATACACGCCCTACTGGCCTTTTTGGCGAGTTGTTTATTGGCAGCCGATACAATTACCCTTGCCTTAAAAAGGGAGGAACTGATATCCGCTTAATGGGGAAAGCTGAGAAAAATTATTATTACCCTGGTAGCATTCAATTTATAGGTTGGGTAATATCATGAATCGAAATGAAGCACTCGAGGAGATAATCGCCCTTGCCAAGCGCCATGGCCTGACACCGACAGATATTTCTGAAGCGCTCCAATCTTCCGATGAATCAGCAACACCGCGCAAAAAAAATATCATCAACCATGTTTTCGGTTATATGGGTGGTCTTCTAATTTTCGCAGGCATCGTCATTTTTATTGGCATGAAGTGGGATGACATTCATATCGTAGGCCGGATATTTCTGACGCTAGGATTTGGACTATGCTTGCTTATTATCGCCTTAACTTTTTCTCAGAAAGCCTCGCTTGAAAAAGCGGCAACGCCGTTATTCCTTATTGCGGCAATCCTACAGCCCATTGGTATTATCATTTTTCTACAAGAATACACAACCGGCACGGACCCCGCCAAAGCAATTCTGTTTATTAGCCTATTGCTATTGTTCCAACAAGGGCTCATTTTTCTTGCCACACAACGCACTGTCTTGCTGTTTACTAGCGTATTTTTTATGTATGGGGCCTTTATTTCGGCATTTAGTTTGTTGGATGTTCCCTGTCGGACAACCTGGCTCGTGCTTTCCTTGTCGTTAATTCTTTTGACATTAGCCATCACTAAAACACGTCACCAACCATTAACGCCCCTCCTCTTTTTAATAGGGAGCATCAGTTTTTTCTGTGTGACGTTTGATCTTTTGAAACGCCACCCCTATGAAATTTTCTATTTAGGCATAAGCTGTGCCTTCGTTTTCCTCGCGATTTCTATCCGTAGTCGAACCTTATTGGCAACCTCAACACTTGCCACTCTCGCCTATATTGGTTATTTCACGGCGAAACACTTTCCCAACACCATTGGATGGCCAATAACCTTAATAATAATGGGAATGCTCTTAATCGCACTCAGTTCCTGGGTGATAAAATTAGATCGTAAATATATCAAGCGAAAGAAGGCAATCCATTGATATTTCATTTCACAGCCACCCTAAAAGATGTGTATACTGGTAGAAAAAAGAGTCAGGATTAACGATTGATACGCACATGCCAGTAGCCAAACGCTCCATACTTTTTGTCGCTTTTGTTTACCTAGTATCTTGCAGCTTGTTAGTCAGCGCAAACCGTGTCAGTAAAAATCCACCGAGCATTCACCCAGAAAGAGCAGCTTCTGCAGAAGCATATCCCTACCCAAGCAATTTATCGGGCGATATTACCTTTGTTAGTAACTATCTATCTTATGGTACCTCCAATACCAACAATTTACCCGCCCTTCAAGGCTCGATAACTTACACCCTGCCTTCTCAACTTTATGTCAGCTTATGGGGATCTAACATCATTATTGAAGGCTGGAAGCAATCGCTGGAATTATACCCTACTATTGGTTGGATGGGGGGAAGTAACGCTTGGGAATGGTATGTGTTTGGTGCATATGACGCCTATTTCTTCCGCCCCTTGGTGCCCAACCCAAGCTACTTTGAATTTGAGGGCGCTATCACTCGCCATTTTTCCAAAGTGAACCTGCGTGTTGGGATGACTGGTTCCCCCAATTATTACGATAACTCTGGAAAAACAATTTATCCTTTTATTCGTCTCGACATCCCTTTACAAAACGATTATGAAATCCAGACCCAATTAGCCCACTCCTTCATTGAGAATAATGCCCGCTATGGGGTACCTGATTATACAGCCATTCGACTTGGCATAATAAAAGCAAAATTTTTTGGGGAACTCGATGGAGCGATTTATTTTTACGCAACAACGATTCCTAAATCCCAATGCTTCCCTGAAGGCCCCGGACTGCCTCCAATCGTTAATTCCTGTGGGCCGGGCGCATTCATCACATTAGGCCGATCATTTGGCTAATTGCACTCCAAAAAACGAGTTCCTCTTTCATTATGCAGTAGATGCGACATTTATTCATGAAATCACTTTGGCTATGAAACCCTAGAAACCTCGCCCTCCACTTCATGCCTGACTCTTCTACACAAATATAGAATTTACGGGGAAACGTCAGATTTTTTGCAGGTCGGGAGAAAATGATTCAAAAAAAGCGCAGCATACATCAGTATGTGAGCACTTTTTTGAATCATTTTCTCTCGAGATGCGCCAAATATGACGTTTCGGTGAGAAGTGACCAAGAGACAGCGCTTCATGCGGAGGGTCCAGGAACTGAGATGTTTTTAATTGTAACGATAGTTCGATATCCATGGATCCTCCGCATTCGCGGAGGAAGACAGAAAAAGTATAAAGCGGGATTGAATTGGGAAGTTATTTCGTCAGTTTAAATGAAAATTTAATTATCCTTTTTTGGGGAGGGATCTGGGGTTTTTTGAAGATTTAGCAGATTCTTCTTCCTTTTCTAATTCTTTTTCGTCAAAAAAAAGAGGGCCAATTCTTGGGACTTGATTCTCCGTTGTCACAAAGAGAATCATCGTACCAACATCCGCATAAGCATGGGCGAACAAAGACAAAAAGAATACCCCTAAAATATCGCATGCTTTATTTGATTCAACCCCGACGAGGGTTTCAAATACTTTGCAAATCAGCAATATGGCAACAAATAGGATAACAAAATAGTGGGGATTCGGCTTGATGATTTTTTGACTCTTTGCTTGATAAAAGTTCGCGATTTTATCTTGAAGGCCATATGGTATGGGCTGCTTATTAAGAATAGCTTCTAATCGCCGGCCGTTTGAAAGCGCTGAATTTTTCTTAGTTAACGTTTGTGTAAACGATGGAACCAGAATTCGCAACCCAATGGACAGCGGAAATTTTGTGGGCTTGGAAAAATGGAATGCCTCGGATACCCATTCCGATAAATCAGGCACTTCGATTTCAGAGTCTTTTAACAATTCGTTGATATCATGGAAATAAAACGCTTTTAGTTTGGGTTGATAGCCAATGAAGACAATGTGTTCGTTAGCTTCTAACGTAAATGCCACAGGGAAATCAATATTATTCTTAATCAGTAGGCTTTTGTAGTGATTGAAACAAGCATTGAGCTCCGATTTAGTATAATGACGAATAGTACTTTTGACTATTTCATATCCCCCTTTCCTCGCTAGTGCATTGGACATCAAAAGATTGTTTAAAAATAGTTTTTCTTTGGCAACTTGACTATCCATGTTTTGTATTATGCTGAATTCATTGATATGCTCCATGCCTTTAAAGCCTTCAAAATCTGGCTGATTTGCTTGTATAACAACAATATTTTGCAAAACAGCAAGGCATTCTTGTTGCATTGTTTGAGGGATCGTTTTGTAAAAGTTGTGGCGGATTCTCTCTCTGACTTTTGTGCGAAATTCTCGGGCAAACTCCTTGATTGAAAATGGCTTTACAATAGTATCGTAGTAGTTAATTGCCTCCTGATATGACCTTAACACGAGCTTGTTAAAGAGTTTAATTCGTGTATTGTATTGAAAAAAACCTTGATGGCCGAGTAGAAATGCATTAAGGGCAGCATGTGTTTCTCCATAACACATCCCCTCGCTGAATTTATAAAATCGGGGAAAGAGGCTTTGCAGTATACGTATCAAAAATAATTGACCATTTTTGAAGTGGATGTTTTTATTAGCTACTGTTTGCAGCGCTTTCTGCGTTTTTCCGACTAAGACTTGCTGGGTAATTTTAGTTTCATAATAACTCGCGTGATGGGGCCCACTATCGGTAAGATTCGAATCAATTGATTCGTCCTCCATCGATTCAATGTCATCACTATCCGTTTTGCCAATCACCTTTTCCTTCATACGATTAGTCCCTAATCCTCGTGCTAACAATAGCTAAAATTAAGCCTTCACTATTGTCATGCTGCGTCCCTAGCATTATTGCAGCGCGTTAAACGCCGCAATCACTTTTTTGAAAGATATCCAATATTCTATTCAAGTGTTGATGGATAAGGAGATCATTGTTGAACGCGCCTTTCATGAAAACTACTTGTGAAATACAAAAAAAGAGGAAAAAAATCCCTAAGTGAACGTGGTAATACCTATCCATTCAATCAGGCTAGGCAATTCCGTAGGGAAAATCTTTGTAATCCTTAAGCCATTGTCGAAGAAAAAACGGTTAAGCCAACGATTGCCATATGCGCATCGACATGTTTCAATCGTAACGCAGTTTGTGACCATTCGCCAGCCCCTAGACCGGAGGTAAGATTGCCAAGGTATTGATACTTGTAGCCTACCGTCACTAATAGATTTTCTTGAACAGGCTCTTGAACGCCGATGCTAGCTGAGTAGGTAGCATTGATTGGTTGATTATCAGCAAACGCGGGGGTTGTTCTTGGTGTCACATTTTCCCTTGCATTTTCATGGTATCCTTTAACATCAATGGTGGCGACGCCGATGCCAAATTGCGCATAAGCCTGTGTTTCGTTTCCTAATGGCATGATTAAACGATTCACCACCATCAACGTATTGGGTTGAATATACCAATGATAACGATAGCGATGAGAGGAACTTAAGGAATATTGCATCACTGAATCGCCAATATCTTGTTTAGCAAAATGTTGAAACGATAGCCCAATCCAATATTGGGAAAACCAATTGCTCTGACATGGTAACATTAGCCCCGCCGTTACCCCAACCATTGCCTGACTGTCGTGTTTGGTCAAATAAGTATCATTAGTCATACTGTTCGTTGATAAAGAGCCATTTTGGATGGTAATACTTGAAAGATTAGACAATCTAGCCAGACCTGCATCTAAGGACGCAAACGATTGGTTAGCAAACAACTGTTGATTCGAAAAGCTCAACAGGCCTATACATCCAAACCGAATAAACCGATTCATAATAGTCAACCTGATAGCAAGAGACAGACGCTTCTATAAGGAAACATCCCAAGCGACATTTCCTAACTCCTTAAGAAAAAAATCTTCTTAATGTTAGCGAGAATTATATACCCGTGATCATTCAAAATGCGAGGCCTTGGCTGCCTTTATTTTTGCAAACAACTTCTAAAATAATTTTCTTCATCAGGACTTACGAAAAACCCCAAGGTCGAGGCAAAAAAAGTTTTTAATGAGGGAGTTTAGATTAAGTAAAAGACCGAATTAAAAACTTTTTTTAACGAAGAGATTGGGATTTTCTCGTAAGTCCTATTCATTTTACCTTCTCCCCAGGCATGGGGAGAAGGTGCCCAACGGGCGGATGAGGGGTTGTTGAATCGAAGTGACTTTCTTGATGGGTGGCAACGTCGGATTGAAATGCCTACACCGTCATTTGCGTCGACACCGTTTTATCTTGGCCCATCACTTCGAGTTCATTTTTAATCAATCCCCAATGCCCCAGTGTGTAATGCTCGCCTATGTTGGGTTTATAGTAATGCATAGATTGACTCCCCAGCAGTTTATTCAAGGCATCGAGTAGATAAGACGATTTCGAGTGATTATGAAAGCGCGTTGATGGATTGGTGAAGAACTTATCCAACATGTCAATCACCTCCTTCTTGGAGCATGCCGCCTTGAACATTGCTACCATTTCGAGTGCTTTATCTTTCCCCGAATTACCGTGACGGAAACCTGACAGCCACCCAAGATCGTTACTGGTAGTGCTACCATTTTTGGATTGATTCGCGTAATTAGTAAGCCCTTCAGTCAAAGCTACAATTAACCCTTTAGGAATGATGCTGTCTGAGGTGCTGCTGATCGTACCCATAGTCTGGGATATCGCCTCACTGGAAGCATGACGCTGATACTTTGATGGCAACTGGCGTTTAGGACCCATCGGACGATCAAGGTTCAAATGCTTGAGCTTTGGAGCCTTTGTCTCTTCGACAGGTGATTTACCAGTAGTTAAAGGTTGTGGCGCAGGAGATTGGGATGGTAATGAACTAGCACCGAATAAGCGTCTATCAATCAATTCACTTTTTCGCGTTTCAACAATCCCTGCTGGAATTTGAGAATGGTGATTAATCGCCCCTGATTCCTTATTTTGATGTTTAGACGGCATAAGTACTTCCTTATAAAATAGTTCATACAAAAGCTAGGCAATATTGACTATCCTAAGGGCAATATAATCAATTTTAAAATAAATATCTATTACTTTTGCAATCCTAATTTGATGTAAGACAAGATTTTGCCTGAGCAAATACATGCTAACAATCCACTAAATTCTGCACCCAGATAGGCTGAATACGATCAAGCATATTGCCTATTTATTTTGCTTACTGTAGAATATTAACCCGTCACAATTGGGCAATTGAGCTGGATAAGTTGTTGGCCTTATTACAATGGTGTCTAACGTAGCTTTCCGAAAAAAGTAATCAAATTTAATGCACAGAAGATCGCGTTGAATTTGTGTATTGAACGAATTCAAATTAATTGACTTAAATTTCAATGGGTTAAATAACTCCAAAAGAATTAATTTAATTCATTAACGTATTATGGGTACTCTTGTTAATGAGTGATACCCGGCCGGTTCAATATTAATTAACCATTAATCTTTATTTAGAATGAGGCTTGGATGTGTGGATTTATTGCATGTTATTTAAACAATGAAACGATTGAACCAAACAGATTTGAACAATCTCTGAAGCTTATTCAACACCGCGGTCCCGATCAAACTTCTGTTTGGATATCTGACGATAGGCATGTTGCTCTTGGGCATGTCAGACTGAGTATCCTTGACCTACAAAATGGCTCTCAACCATTTATATCACCTGATAAAATGATATATGCGGTTGTGAATGGAGAATTCTATGATTATCAAGCCATTCGAAAAGAACTGATAAAAAAAGGCTATTCCTTCAAAACAAATTGCGATAGTGAAATTTTAATCCCTTTGTATCAAGAATACGGTGTTAACTGTTTAGATCATCTTCGAGGAGAATTTTCATTTGTCATTTGGGATAAGCGCAATGGTAGTATTTTTTGTGCAAGGGATAGGTTTGGGATAAAACCAGTATATTATTCAATCAAAAATAATAATTTGTATATTGCATCAGAAATCAAATCCATTATAAACCTTGGCATCCCAGCAATCTGGGACAATGATGCGGTTTATATGTCAAATAACGGAATTTATCAACAAGAAAGGACTTGTTTCAAAAATGTATATTCTGTAAGGCCGGGGCATGCTTTTATTTTTCATCCAAATCAAAGCAACTTAAGACATATAAAATATTGGGATCTGCAATATAAAGCACCACAATCTTTGGATATCAATGAAAAAGAGTATATCGAGGAATTTAAAAATAAAATTACAGATTCCGTGAATGTCAGATTACGATCGGATGTTTCTTATGCTTGTTATTTAAGTGGCGGGCTTGATTCAACCGCTGTGCTATCTTTAGCATCCGAACTAAGCCATAAAACCCCAGACGCATTCACAATCTCATTTCCCGGAAAATCAATTGATGAACTCGAGTTAGCAAAGAAAACAGCAGATTATCTTGGGGCAAATCACTACTTTGTTGATGTAACTGAAAAAGATATTGTTGACTCTTTACCAACTTCAATTTGGTATGGGGAGTCTCTTGTCTGCAACACACACGGTGTTGGATTATATTTGCTGAGCAAACTGGTAAATCAAGTGGGTCATAAAGTGGTCTTAACCGGCGGTGGCGCAGATGAATTGTTTTTTGGATATGAATTTTTTAGAGAAGATGCGCTAAAAAATAATTTGATGGGATATTCTAAGAACAAACTTGATCAGCTGCTTAACGAACTGCGCGCCTCTTCAATTGCACCTGGAATGACTGCGTCCGAAGGAACAATGCATTCTGATTTGAGTCAGTTTGAAAATACATTTAATTCCATTCCATCCTTGTTATCTATTTATATGGCGAGAGCTAGTCGATTTTCAAAATTCTATAACGCGGATTTCCAATCTTACCTATCAGGTAAAAATCCAATCGATATGTTCATCAAAGACGTCGAACTTATTCGACAAAAAGGACTAGGTGTCTTAGAACTATCTTCTTATATGTTTTGCAAATCAACTTTGCCAGGATATATATTGTCAACTATTGGCGATAGAGTTGAAATGGCTAACTCAATAGAAGGGAGGGTTCCTTTTCTAGATCATCATGTTGCAGAATATGCACAACAATTACCAACTCAACTTAAAATAAAAGACGGCGTTGAAAAATATATACTAAGAGAAGCAACAAAACATATTTTACCCCCGTGGATTTACGAAAGAAGCAAACAACCTTTTTTCGCACCTGAATCGAGTGGTGAACTCTATGATTTTATGGGGGATGTCTTTCACAGCGATTTACTTAAATACTCGCCTTTTTATTGCCAAAAATCTGTTATCAAATTATACAAAAATTACTATTCTCTCGACGCTAAAAACAAAATCTCGACCGACTATATTCTGACAGAAATTATGTCGACTTGCCTTTTGCAAAAGGCATTTCGTTTAGAAGCAAGTCAAGTAAGTAAATCTGATGCCTTAGTGTTTTAAATTGACCGGTTATACTATGAAAACAATTGGATTATTATGTGGGCTAAGTTGGGTTTCAACCCAAATATATTACGAAACAGTCAATCGATATATATCCCATTCGCTAAAAGGAGTTAATTCTGCCCATATGATCATGAATAGTCTGAATGCTGCCAAGGTTGTTTCTCTTCTTAAAAATGATCATCGAGATCAGTTGGAATCATTGCTTATTAATGAATGTCGTAAACTAGAAAGTGTTGGTTGTGATTTTATCGCTATCACCTGTAACAGCGTTCATGCATTTTACGATTCAATACAAGAGGCCTTAAATGTGCCCGTAATCCACATTATAGATAGCGTTGCGAATTTATTAATTAATCAACGAATAAAAAAAGTCGGTGTTATAGGAACACAATTCACAGTTAAAAATTGCCTTTATGACAAATATTTGCAACCTTTTGGAATAGATTCGATATACCCGAGTAACCATGAAATAAAACGAGTCGATGATATCATTTTTAGTATTTGCAGTGGTGAGATGCCATCAAATAAAGAAAAACAGATAATACAGGAAATTTGCGACAGATTAATAAATAGCGGTGCTAAGGCCATTGTTCTTGGATGCACTGAACTTGGAATGTGCATTGATTCAAGAACGGATGTTCCCCTTTTTGATTCAGCAGTAATACATGCAAAGGCTTTAGCAAGTTATTCCATAAATAAGGAACAAGAAAACCCAAAATTTATAAATTCAAAAATAGGGTTTCATCGCGAGCCTGAAATGGAACTGATCTATGTATAACGAAAGTTCAACACTAAAAAATATTTCATCGAACCTGAGAATGATTCTTTTAAATAAAGAGCAATACCACTTAGCCAATCAATGCTTTGAATCCAATTATCCAAATATTACATTTGTCAAATCAGTAATAGAACATAAAATGCCTGGCAATATATTGATAGATTCCTATGAAAATCCCCGCTCAGCTTTTGTGCTCACCCAAGGGCCTTATGGGTTTCTGTCAAACAATTTTGATTTTGGTAGAGTCAAGAACCTGCGGAATATACTAACATATAGTACACATAATAATCCTGCTTTCAAACTAATGGTTGAATCGTCTCCCTCAGAGCTGATTAAAAATTGTGATGATTTAACGATTATTGATAGACTGCATTTTAATTTTAACCAAACAAATATCAACATCCATGATGAACCCCATCTTGAAAATCTCACCATGAGACAAGTTGATCATGCCATATTTGATAGATGTAATTGGAAAGGATTAATGCTTAGCCTCTATGGATCAATCGAAAATTACTTAAAGCACGGTGCTGGTTTTTGCCTATTGCATAATAAGCGCGTGGTAAGTGAAGCGCATGCGATCAGAAGCGATAATTTTTCTGAACTTGGCGTATTTACTGATCCTATGTTTAGAAATCGTGGTTTATCGACGGCTGTCTGTCGTCATTTACTTTCCTACTGTGTCAATCATCATTCTCAACCAAAATGGACTTGTGACACCATGAACAAAGCTTCTTATAAGCTGGCATTAAAATTGGGATTTGACCATTCTTATAATTACCAAGCGTTGGCTCTCATTAACCGCCAAAAAATATAATTGTTTTATTTTTGATCAATTGTGGTGAATTGCTATACTATAGATGAGTTACATTGATTAATGGATTAAGAAAATGTCACTATTTAATTTATTTGGATTAAGAGTATCTCAGCAAATAATTAACCCAGAAGAACTCGCTGTGCATTTAAATAGGATCAAAAAAAAATCGCCAGAAGAAATGACCGACGATGAGAAAGCTCAAGTATTAAACATTTATACTGCCATTTACCCTTCTTTACACGAAATTCCAGCCCAAAGACAAGCCTCCCATAATATATTTTTTACAATATATACGTTTATATTTTCAGCATTTGGCTATGCTATTTTTTCAAATCACCAGGAATGGATTCAGCTAAGCCTGCATAGCAAAATTATACTCCTGGTTTTCGTCGATTTCTTCTTTTTATGCCTAACTTATATCTGGAACAGAATGCTTCGGGCTTATGTCAATTTTAATTATATGCTGATTATGGTTACCCAAAATCTCGAGCAATATTTGCCAGTTCACCCACTTAGTAACTTATTTTTAATCTCTGAACAACTGAATATACCGACAAATTTGGCTGAGGAAATGGCCGTAATGCCCAAATTATTGGCTATTTTGTCTGTTGTTGCTTCTGTTATCGTCATATTTATTTGAAAAGTCCAAGGTTACATGACTTTTATCTATTCGCTGTATTCAATATCAAATTTCTTAGATCAGACTAACAACTTTACGATGATGACTACAAGGTCATACAATCTTCCTGTCATCAGGGTATTCCTTAATATCAATTATTTTTCGCGAAGCATCCGGGTGCTTTTCATAATTTCTCAAATAATAACATAGGTCATAGCTGACATATCAGAATTTTTTTTCATCCAAAATGAGCAATATCCACTTGCTTGACAACAACCAGACGAAATGCAATTATTGCCCAACAAGATTATTTTATTATCTTATTGATATAGGGAGAATTATCATGTCAGAAATATCCTTAAAAAAGGTTACAGACCAAGTTAGCTCAAAGGTAACCTTGGGTGAAGTTATCGATGAATTTAGCAAAGGATTTCAATATCTTACCGATACCCAAACTGATAATGAACAAGAAAAAAATGATTCAAAATCTGAACGTCATACACGCTGGTATGAGTTTGGCTTTAGCCTATTTTCTAAGAATGCGTTAACTGAGCAGAAAGTAAAGCTTGCCCAGGGGCTAAAGAAAAATTTAGCGGATTTAAAATTAATCAACGGCGAAGAAGCATTCGATACGCATAAAGAAGCATTGATTCATTTGTTATTTAATGCCTTGAAAAATGGGATGGTTCAACGCTTCAAATTTGGCGAGATAAAACAAAATAATCGGAGTCTGCTAGGAAGCGTAGACTCAACGATAGAACGTTATGCCGTTGCACAAAGACCAGGACAATTTGAAAATATGATTCGTCAAGGAATAAGTCAAGTAACTAAGTCATACCCCGAGCTAGAAGATGATTTTGTTTCCTTATGCGATTTCTTGGACAGCCATCTCGACCTTAGTGTCAAAGTATTTTATGAACATACCGTACTGATCAATGGTCGCATAGAATATCGAGGTAACTATGAGTCGAAAATGGCTACTCGCTATCACGATGAAAAGGCCCGAGAGACGTTTGCTTCTAATCATGTACAACGGTTAACACTTTAATCATTTTAATTTTTTCCCATATTACGGCGTCGCCTAATACGGGCTACAAACTAGGCTCCTCAAAACGGCAGATTCTAAAATAATACCCTAGCAGCCCATTCCACTAATAGTAATTCTTACAAATTCGACTATGCTAATTATATGCCTGTGATCATCTAATCGTTGTTTTCAAATTAAGGATGCGATTGTGAATAAACAATTTGACGCTATTATCATCGGTACCGGGCAAGCAGGCCCTTCTTTAGCAGTACGCCTAGCGAATACCGGTTTAAAAGTCGCTATTATCGAGCGACATAAATTTGGTGGCAGTTGTGTAAATACAGGTTGCATACCCACAAAAACGCTGGTTGCTAGTGCCGAAGTTGCCCATCAAGTGAATCGCGCCAGCGAATTTGGCATAGATATTCAAGGTTCCATCAAAACCGATATGAAAAAGGTCAAAGCACGCAAAGACAGCATTGTTCACAAAGCAACAACGGGTGTTGAAAACTGGTTAAAAAACACGCCCAATGTCACGGTTTTTCATGGACAAGGTCGATTCATCAACAACCATACCATTCAGGTGAACGACGACACCCTTCATGGAGATAAAATTTTTATCAATGTGGGAGCACGTGCCAATGTGCCGCCGATGGATGGAATCGATAAAATCGCTTATTTAACTAATTCGTCTATCTTAGATTTAGATATCGTCCCCAAACATTTAATCGTGGTAGGAGGAAGTTATATTGGGCTTGAGTTTGCCCAAGTTTTTCGACGTTTTGGTGCGAAAGTCACTGTGTTGGAACGAGCCCCTAGACTCATTGCCCGTGAAGACGACGATGTGTGTGATACGGTGCTTGAGATCATGGAAAAATCCGGCATTGATGTCCGCTTAAATAATTGTTGTGTCGCCTTTTCTCCTGCAGGAAATGAAATTGATGTCCATATCAATTCTGAAGATAACAAGGAAACAATTCGCGGTTCCCATGTTTTAATCGCCATTGGTAGGCAAGCCAACACGGACGATCTCGGTTTAGAAAATACCGATATTGAAGTGGATAGCCGCGGGATTATTGTGGTGGATGAAAAATTATCGACAACCGCCAACAATGTATGGGCACTTGGCGAATGCAACGGGAAAGGGGCGTTTACCCATACTGCCTATAATGACTATCAAATTGTAGCAGATAACCTCCTACAAAACGCAGGGCGGAAAGTCACCGATCGCCTCATGGCTTACGCACTGTATATTGACCCACCCCTAGGGCGATGTGGCCTGACTGAAGCACAAATTCGTCAAGCGGGTTATAACGCATTGGTTGCCAAACGTCCCATGACCCAAGTCAAACGCGCCGTCATCAAAGGAGAATCCACGGGTTTTATCAAAATCATGGTCGATGCAGACAGTGAAAAGATTCTTGGCGCCGCCGTGTTAGGGGTGAATGGTGATGAAATTATTCACTCAATACTTGATGTCATGTATGCCGACAAACCTTATACACTCATTCGCGACGCAGTCCATATTCACCCAACTGTATCCGAATTGATCCCAACTACCTTGGAAAATTTGAAACCATTGGAGTAATCGATTCAAATAGAAAATAGCCTGACAAATCATCCAACCAACTTAAAGAATTTTATACCGGACAATTTTTTAAATAGCCGTCGTTGCGAATGAAGTGAAGCAATCCAGAACGGATTTTGTTCAGAGGTCGAACTGGATTGCTTCGCAAAGCTCGCAACGACAGGGCTATTATGAAATTGTCCGGTAAAACGCTTAAAGACCTCAAAAACTACCATCTTTGCCCGCTCGCAATCGTTGGTGGTTCGACTTTTAGGGATAGACACATTTTTTAAAAATTAGACTTATCCCCAAGCGCTCACGTCTCTCGGTGGATCCCAGAGATTTTTACATGAAATTTGAATTTCATTAACTTTGGTTGAAACTCTGGCGGAGTGATGAAAGTTTGTGTAAGATAGTTTCGTACGCCCTAGGATTGACTGCTGAGGTCGATTGGTAAGTTATTGACGGGAAGTACACGGGGCGTTGTATTTAAGGAGAGACACTATGAGTTATACCAGCATTAAACGTGAGGCTTACCCAGAAGGCTTTGCGACCATTGCACATGAATATCTTACAAAAAATAAATCATCGACTGGCTGGAGCATTTTTGGCGGCCATAACAGCCATGAATTCGCAGACTCACTCAAGGATCTACAAAAGCGAGAATGTACGGATGTGGAAAAATGGGTAAGCATGTGTATCATTTATATACGCATGAATAACCCATCAGGAACCCTAGCGAAAAAGATGAGATCCCTTGTCTCTAGTATATATCCTGAAGAAACTGTTGAAAGCTTACATAAAAAGCTACTCTTCGAATTAGGCGGTCATTCGCAAATATATCACGCTATCGGGCAAGAATACCTCGATAGCTATCCCAAAATAGATTCTGGCGTGTTAGGGTATGGATCTCATACCCATCAAGAACACGCCCAAGCAATTAAAGCGGCAAAAAATGATTACCAAGGCGCCGCATTTTGGGTGTATTTGTACCATAAATACAAAAAGGTGAATTGCACAGGAAAGTTAGCAAATTCCATCGCCAATGTCTTTGAAACCCACTTTCGCGATTCAATGAAAAATATCATTTCCACCCTGGATTTAGACAGTTTTTCGGAAGATCTAGAAGACGCTAAAAAGATAGCAATTAAATTAGAATCCGCCGATGAAAAGCGTTGGCACATCAAGATTTTAGAAGACCTTCACGATCGTTCGACAAACACCTACCTATCGGGTAGTAATGAGTCGAATAGCAAAGAAGTCAAGGTTATCTAGAACAGAGAAATGTAAGCGCCATCCCGACATCAAACAGGATAATGCAATATCCTGTCCAGGTGGCGCCCTCTCATTGCCATTCATGTTAAGGCAAGCTAGAACGAATTCAGGTTACACAGCTTTTCTAGAATAACTGCGATTTGTCGGCGTTGATAAATCCATATCATCACGATTGGGACGAAATCGTAATTTGGCTTTATAATCATGCTCCTGGTTAAAGCTGTCTATACAATCTTGCAACTGCTTTTCAATTGTTTTCATGGATTTTTTATCAGACTTTTTCAAAACCATTTCTAACGCAACGGGATAGCCTTGATCTTCGCAACAAAACTTTCTAATTTGACATAAGTCCGATTGAAAGTTCTTTTGGATATCAGGCAGAACTTGCCTATTCCAATTATCGATACTTTCCGGAGAGTATATATCAAGACTTGCCACATCCGATTGAATAACAGCATAGCCATAATGGGAATTATATGTTCCTGATGAAAAAGTATTTAATTGAAGCTTCATTTTATATCCTTATAAATTAAACCACTCATCACAATCTATTACCGATCCATTTTTAAGTCAATGCGGTATTTCTAATAATGGATCCTCGGCACGCACGGAGAATGACGACAAACCGGAAGAAAAAATTATTTTTTATTGGGGAATCTCGGCCATTCGCCAAAAAATCACCTTTGATTATTCTCTAAAACTGAGCTAAAAATTAATAAATGGAATTAACCATCTTTGAGAACTGACGATGCACCTAACTGCCGCCACTATTGTTTGTATTTTGTTCATTATTGGCGTTTCCAGTCAATGGCTTGCTTGGCGACTGAAGCTACCAGCGATTATTCTATTATTGTTATTCGGCGTATTATTCGGTGAAGGTTTGCAATGGGTGGGTATACCATTAATCCCCATGGAAACCCTGTTACCCGGGGTGTCATTATCCGTTGCAATCATCCTATTTGAAGGCAGTTTGAATTTGAAATTTCATGACATTGCCGGGTATAAAAATGTCATCCGCAATTTAGTTTCCGTTGGTGTCTTAATCAGCTTAGTGCTAACGGCCATTGCCACCCACTATTTGTTAAATTTTTCTTGGTCGGTTTCATTATTGTTTGGCTCCATTATGGCTGTCACAGGACCCACGGTGATTGCGCCCATGATAAGAACGGTTTTACCCAAAACGAATCTAGCCAATATTTTATTGTGGGAAGGAATCCTGTTAGATGCCATTGGTGCCATATTGGCTGTCTTCTTGTTTGAACTAATCACCTCCACAGGTGGCAACTGGTTTTTAAGCGGCATGCTCTTTGCTGAACTCTTCGTCACCGGAACCATTTTAGGCATCGCCGGCGGCTATTTATTTGGCCTTGTTTTAAAACGATATTGGATCCCACACTATTTACATAATTTTGCAACATTAGCCTATGTTTGTACCATTTTTACCGTGTCAAACCTCATTGAATCCGACTCAGGATTGTTAACCGTTACCATCATGGGCGTTTGGTTAACCAACACAGTGGATGTTCATTTAGAAGAAATTTTAAACTTCGAAGAGACCATGAGTCTTATACTAATTTCAATCTTGTTTATCATGTTAGCATCCCATATTGATGTGCTTGAGTTTGTTGCCCTCGGATTACCCGCCGTATTGCTATTTATCGCGATTCAATTCATTATCCGGCCTCTATCCGTGCTAGCAAGCACCTACGGTTCAAAATTAAGTCTACGCGAAAAAGCGCTGTTATGCTGGATTGCACCTCGTGGAATTGTCGCTGCGGCGATTGCCTCATTATTTGCCCTCAAATTAGAAATAATGCATTTTCCGGAAGCTGAGAAAATCGTCCCGTTAACTTTTTTAATTATCTTTGCAACGGTTATTCTGCAAAGTATCACAGCCAGATGGGTTGCGTTAAAACTCAAAGTGGCGGATCCAGAACCCAAAGGGTTTCTTATTTTGGGGGCTGACAGCATCGCCCAATCGCTCGCGTTGGAATTGATGCGCAATGATATTATGGTCCGTTTGGTGGATCTGAATTGGGCTGATATTTACCAAGCAAACTTAAAAGGCATTCCAACTTACTGGGGCAATATTGTTTCAGAGCATGCTAAGCAACATTTAGCACTCCAAGGGCTGGGGAATTTTATCACCTTAACCCCATTCAAAGAGATGAACGCTCTCGCGTTAAAAAATTACCGCACGGAATTTGGTCCTGCTCATATCTACACCATTTCTACCCGAGACAACGACCCAATCAATACCAATATTCGTCGTCGCCTACCGCACGGTGCCCGGGAGCTATTTCAAGGCCCTGTATACTATGCCGTACTCAACCACAAATTTGAGCAAGGCTATCAGTTTAAAACAACCACGCTGACCGATAAATTTACCATCGCAGATTATTTACACCCCTCACAAGGTGAACGCTTGCCATTATTTGCCATTGATCCAAATGGCAGCGTATTTGTCTATACGCATACCACCACCCCTGAACCAAAAAAAGGCTGGAAAATCATTGGCTTATCATCGCCGTAATGGCAAACCGATACGATCGGACATTACCCTTCTACCCCATTTGTGCCAAAGCAATTTATTGGGGTAATTCATCAAAACGTACTAAATCCATTGCTTTGTCTTCCCAAGAAGCGCGGCTTGCACAATAGATATGCGCCGTTGGCTATTTAACTAACGCCATAGCGCTTTTTTATATGAGTAATATAGTGGTGCGGATTTAAGCCTTCCCCCGTCGCCTCTTTTAATAGGGTTTGAAAATCTTCAGAGCAGGCTTTTGAATGAATGTGCTTTCTTAGCCATGTCATTAAAGGCACAAAATTACCCTCGCTAATCGCTGAGGGAATGCTTGGTTGTTGTTTCAAAGCCGCACTATAAAGCTGCGCTGCGATTAATGCACCTAACGTATAGGCGGGGAAGTAGCCAAATAAGCCGCAAGGCCAATGGACATCTTGCATCACGCCATTTTGGTAATTGCCTTGCGTGGACAATCCAAGGTATTGTTGCATTTTTTCATGCCATATGCTCGGCAAATCATCAATAGTAATGTCTTTCGCAAACAATGCCTTTTCAATTTCATAGCGTAAAATTACATGCAATGGGTAAGTCATCTCATCGGCATCCACGCGGATATAGTCCGGCTTAACTCGAGTGTAGTGCATGGACAAATTTTCAAAACTTAAGACGTCACTTTCACCAAAATAGTGTTTTAATTTGGGCATGAGCACTTTCAAGAAATCTTGGCTTCGGCAAACTTGCATCTCAACCAGCAACGATTGGGACTCATGAACCGCCATGCCCAATGCCAAGCCGACCGGTTGAGATAACCATTCACGTGGCAAACCTAACTCATACATGGCGTGACCGGTTTCATGGCAAACACCCATAATGGCCGAAGTAAAGTCGGACTCTTTAAACCGAGTGGTGATACGAACATCATCGGCAACACCCCCGCAGAAAGGATGGTGACTGACATCAAAGCGTCCATGATTAAAATCAAAGCCAATGATAGCCATCAATTCGCGTGAAAGTTGACGTTGCTTTTCGATAGGATAATGCCCCGTTATGGGTTGATAGTTATCCATGCGTTGTTTGGCGACAGTCGCTTGAATCAATGGCGGCAACACAGAGCGTAATTGATCGAAAATCGGCGTAATGAGTGCTTGACTGCATCCCGGCGAAAATTCATCCAAACATTGATCATAGATGTCCAACCCCAAGGCATCGGCTTTATACAGACTTGATTCATAACTTAAATCAAACACGGTTTGTAACAGTGGTTTAAATTGCTGCCAATCGTTTTTAGGACGCAACACTCGCCAGGCTTGCTCACATTGAACGCTTGCAATGGATAAGCGTTTTACTAAATCGTTGGGAACAGCACAAGCTCGCTGATATTGGCGCTTCATCCATAAATAATTCGCAGACTGCCAGGGCGCTTTCAGCGATTCAACCTGGCATTGGTTTAAAAGCTCAGCCACTTTATTCGTAGTAAGCATGGTATGCTTTAATCCACGCAAATACGCCATGGCTTCACCGCGTTTTTTTGCGCCTCCGGGCGGCATCATGACGGCCTCATCCCATCCGATGATGGCATCCAGATGATTTAAATGGGCGATGTTGTCAAATAACTGCTCTAACTCTTTGTATGCTTGCATGGATAACTCGTCAAAATAAAACCATTCTATCAAGGTATACTCAAATGAAAAAGAAGATGGGCAAGATAAGTTCTTTATTGGCTTTGTCGCAGACATTTTTAAAATATGCCGTCGTTGCGAACGTAGTGAAGCAATCCAGAACCTATTTTTGTTCAGAGATCGAACTGGATTGCTTCACAAAGCTCGCAACGACGGCGCTTTTAAGAAAATGTCCGCTAGTAAGATTGATTGGCCTCTAACGTTTCGATAATTCTTTTTTCGATACACTAGCTAATAATCGATGCAACCATCGCTTAGGCAATATTCGTTTAGCGATGATAAGGAGAAGGGCTGCCTTGGTGACAGCATAACTGGGCCTTGGTCTGGATGATTCGATTGCATGGATGACTTTTTTAAAGACGGCATCGGGGCCTAGTGTCATTTTGGATTGCTTCTTGTTGTCTTTAAAATGCGTCATCATGTTTTGGTATTGTGCGTAAAAATGACTGGATTGTTGATCAAGGGCCTGGAGGGAAGAATCCACTGCCGTATCCCTAAATTGGCTGTCAATGGGGCCAGGTTGGATTGAAGTCACCCAAATGCCAGAGGGCTCTAGCTCCAGGCGCAGGGTATCGCTCAGTGCTTCAACTGCATACTTCGAGGCATTATAAGCCCCCCTAAACGGTAAGGAAACCAAGCCAAGAATTGATGATATATTAATAATCCGACCACTGCCTTGAGCACGCATGATGGGGATGATTTGAGTCGTTAACTCATGTAGACCGAATACATTGGTTTGAAATTGATTCATCATCAGCTCACGGCTAATGTCTTCGAGAGCACCTACTTGGCCAAAACCCGCATTATTGATCAGCACATCGAGCTTCCCATGGGTATGCTCAAGCAACAGCTTCACCGCCTCTTTTATAGAAGCACTGCGATTGACATCCATTTGAATGGCATAGAGCCCTATCGACTGTAAACGCTTCACATCCTCATCTTTTCGACAACTGGCAATGACTTGATAGCCACTTTCGCTTAAGGCTTTTGCGAGATAAAGCCCAATGCCTGTTGAGCAGCCGCTGATAAATACCGTTTTTGACATGGTTAACCTAGTTGGTAAATACCTACCACTATACTTGTTTTTACAAATTTTAAAAATAGGTCGCATCCTTCTTGGCATGCAACCACAAATTTTGTATTTTAATAGATCATTTAAATCATAAATCGCTTGACTTTGATTTATATTTTCATAAACTGGCTACATATCAACCTAAACGTGAGGTGAGTTATGCCTAGTAAAAATAAAGAACGAGAAGCCGCAAAAGATAAATTTTTTAAGCAAGGTGGCGGACTCGTTAAGGACAAAAACCATATGCATTTTTTCTCCATTCATGGTGAAACTGCCCATGTGTACGAAATTGGATTTTCTCCTTCAGCCAAGGGGGAATATACAACTCAGCAATCAAAAGAAACGATTAGTTCGGAAGAAGCGTTTAACCTATACTGGATATTATGCAATCAAAATAACCCAAAAAACTTGCTTCTTGCCACCGCTTCCTGTTTGTTAGCAAGAAATCATCCTGATCTTGAGTCAGACAGTGATGAAACCCTTACGTCGGTTGGCCCCTCCGTTTAACGGTTAAGGTCATAGTTATGCCAAGCTTTCCCGCATTCCGCTTCGCTCTATGCGGGCTACGTTAAATAGTAGCCCATAAGGAGGCCCTGGTCGTAATGCGGGAAAAGTTTTCCCCGCCACGTTAAACCACATTAAAAAGTAGCCCGTATGAAGGCCCTTGGCCGGAATACGGGGAGCAAAGGCGAAGCCGATTCCGTTTTGTTCAATGTATAAAATATGGATATTTATACCGGACAATTTCATAATTGCCCGGTCGTTGCGAGCAAAGCGAAGCAATCCAGTTCGATCTATGAACAAAAATCAGTTCTGGATTGCTTCACTACATTCGCAATGACGGCTTATTTTAAATATTGTCCGGTACAAATAATATGGGTATTTTTTGCCCTACTATTAATATTCCCTTAACCTAACTTTGCTAAACTCGTTTTTTTATTAACGTATCAAAGTCCATGACCTACGCAATCAACATAAAAAAAGTTTCGACAACCCAGTATTTATGTCAAGTTTCCGATTCTAGCGCAACCTATTCCATCAAATTTGACAGCAACAATATCGGTATTCAATCACTGAGTGATTACCTTGGATTCGATGTATCAAAATTGGGTGAAAATGAATCAAAGAACCTTCCCAGTCAATTTGACCAAGTGGATGTCAAAATCTTACTGGCTACGATTGCTTATAAACTGGGCAAAGAAGTCATCTCGTTATCGCCTTCAACAAAAAAATCCGCAAAAGATGTGCCCTTGTTTTTTTCCTGCCGAGAGCTTTCTCCCTATCAATATTATTGGAATGGACACACACCTTATGCGTTATTTAGCGTCCTCTCCGCTGACATTATCGAAATCCCTTATGCGGATGCGCCAACGGATTATGAATATCGTTTTGGAAACATCGCATTCCATACAAACCATGGCACCAATCACGCCATTCGCCAGTATATCTTAATTAAAAACTCCCTGGATTTTATTAAACGGGAAGGTAATACCGTTTCGAAACAAACGGCAAACCAATTAACCCAAGAAGAAAAAGCTTGTATCGAGTTGGCTGGTTTTTTATTTCGCAGTGGTCGCACCAATGAACTAGGATGGAGCGAAGATACGACTTACGGCCAACGTTCAGCAGAAATATTTCGACATGTTGCAGGCCAATTGGGCTTTAATGACACACTCATTGATCTCATCGCTCAAAGCTTTGACTACCATAGTGACTTAAAAGTCACTAAGCCACTCCTTAATCAGACGATTCAACAAACATCTCAAAAAGCACAACTTTTTAGAGATTTATTAGAATTATCGCATGAAAGTGACTTGGTTCGATGCGAAACCAAAAGCGCTAAACTTCAATCGTCCATTGAAACGATTCTGACAAGGGTTCTCCCAAACGCCTATGATGTCAAGACATCCGCCACCTCTTTCTTACACTTGGCGGCTGAGCTCAATCGTAAAACAGGCGCACGCATCGACGCACAAGATTATCGTAATAACCACGACGCAAGTGAGCAAATTGGAAACACAGCTTTGATGGTGAGCACGTCCAATGATGTGGTTGGCACTTGTAATGTACTAAATGCCATCAGACCTAGCTTATATCCCGCTAGCCAGTCGCCAACGAACATGTGGTTTCAATCGAGTGAACATGTGTATAGGGATACCGAATCAAACATCCGAATTTGGGGACATAGCGAAGAAGGCGTGAAAGTAACCCCTAAGCTAAGCTGGGGAATTGAAGAGATAAATACAGTACCAACTGGTAAATGTATTAAGCATGAATCCGATCATATGAAAGACTTCGTCAGTGTTTACCATGCCACAACCAAAGCCAGCAGAGCGTTAGAGTTATTCTGTAAAGCACTCGCTCCTAGTGATGAACAAGACATAACATGGCATCGCACTGCTCGGGAATATAATGGAAAAGTAACCTACCAAGACATTGACACGATAAAATGCAAAAGTAGTGAAAATATGGATAATGGTGAACACATGGCATGGCACTTATTATCTTGTAATCCAACCCTTTGGCATAATGCCGATTATGACTCACAAGAATCGAGCGTGGATTATTATTTAAATAACGCCTCGGTTACCCAGCATGATTTTTCAACGTTAATTTTTGAGTTACTCGATAGGCGTGGGCTGTTAGTGGGGCACCACGATTTAAGAATAAAACTTGTCAAAGAATTTAATGAATTAGTCAATAATACGAAATTTGGGAAGCAAGGGATAATTTATCAATATCTCATTCCTCACCATCTTGTCGATCAAGTGGCTTATATATCGGGTAAAAATGGGAAGCTTGATGCTGAAAATCCCAGTGCGTTAGATACGTTGTATGCTTTAAAAACGCCGGCCATGCAAGTAAAAAATCAACATACCTTACAAGTTCGCCTGTTTGTCCCCAAACTGATGGATCCCATGATTGCTTGTCAATTAAAAGTCGTCACTTATTCAGCGATGGCAAGTAACCTTGAAAATGAATTTAATCGCATCATAGAAAAACTCGCTAAGGAAGCATTAGAAGGCCCAACCAAGGTAGTAAAGGCAAGTTCACTGACAACTGACGTTGGAAGTTATCAATTTAATGCCTTAGCCAATTTATCAAAACCATCCGATTTGGGCATTTTTAAGGCGAATAAAGATATTAGTGTATTAAAACCACTTAGCAATAACGATGACGCTTGTCCTTTATTTGATCCTGATTTTGAAATGCCACTCGAATAGTAAAATAAATGTGTTAGCTTTTTCTAACCGTTCTTGTTTAAAGTAGCGTTTTCCTTATTGTCAAGCTCATGAAAAGCATCGTGTTTATACATTTTGGATGAGGACTTGAAGAATAAATTGTTCTGATAATTACAACTGTCAACGCCAACCAATCTCTCCGATCGCTCGCCATTGGTACAACAATCATCTAACCAGCTATTAACTGCTTGCTGACAAATTATAAAATAGTTATCTAATTCATCCACTACGCTAACTTGTAAAAATGGATTTTCTTTCCCAGACATCGTTTGAGTTTGCACGAATTTATATAAGACACCACTGCCCGTTAATGTCAATAATTCCTCTGCTAATGAAAAAAGGTGTTCTATTGATTGATCATGGTTTGTCTGAGCGTTTAAAAACGGTTGTAATTCGCTTAACACTAATTCCTTAAGATACGATTCATTCGAGTTACATCGTAATAAATCCAACGTATGAATGATATGGAATAATTTTTGGAACAATGGAAGTTTAATATGCTGTCTTGCAAGCGGTTTTTTTAAAAAACCCGAATCCTGAGGTATGTCCTGTTTGAAATCAAAGCATTGAGAAATAGCATCGACGAGACAGGTATCATAGCCTAACGAAATAGCAATTGTTTTAAAGATTGCTGCGGATCGTGGGCAATATGTCGGATCACCTTTCCATCCACATTCATTGGTTCTGCCTGATCGCATTAAAAAGGCCGCCAGTTGAAGACAGGAAATCTCTTCTTCCGATAAACGCTTAAGCTCCGTCACCATTTCCTGGTCCGCGTCACCGGTTGCGATGAGATAATTGACGATTGCTAGCAAGAGTAATGATAATCTTAATCCTAGTGCACTGCCATGGTTGACATGGAAGGCAACTTTCCCATACCGATACACATAATCATCCGGTTTATCCGCATAAGGAACTTCAAGAATATCTTCAGACAATTGTTTAAATAGGGCAGGACAAGCCGACGGTTTCTTCTTCCAGTAAAAGCGAAATTGATCTAAATCGCGAAAAGTATAAACCAAGTATTTTCCTTCATGCGAATAAGCAAGGTTACTCGGCAATTCGATACGTTTTTTAAAGCCAAACGTCTCAAAAATATCTGACAATAATCTGGGATTTTGATTTAGATGAGTCAGGCTATATTGATTACCAGACTTTAGTTTGAGTGAAGGAAGATTATGATTGGTTAATTGGTCGTTTAAGGCACGTTCTAGTTGCCCTAACTCACCCCGTTTTATAACTCGTCTCTTATCCCCGTATTCAATAGACACAAGTTCGCTGGTATCAGGATAATCCTGAATCGAAAAATACAAAGTCACTCAAGACGTCCTTAATTTCAAATCAAAGGCAAATTTAATTTATTTAACCCACAGTGTCAATATTTAATTCACTTTTTGCTGCTCAATACCCTATCCAATGTCCGTTGACTGAGATAAAATTCATCGAAATAATAATAACAAGGTATACCCATGAGCCCTCTCCTAAGACCAATAGTTGTCCTATTTCTTATCGCATGCGTGACACGCCCGGCACTTTCCTCCCCTACCCCTCTCTCACCCGAGAAGGAAGCGCAGTTACAACAGATAGTCTTACAAGAAGTTAATCGCTACCGCCAATCGAAAGGAATGAACAAACTGGTATTGAGCGATGTCCTATCCAAAGAAGCAAAGCAGCATAGCTTTGATATGGCTAGCAAAAAAATGACTTTCGGACATCAGGATTTTGACAAACGCATCGCCCACATCAAGCGAGAAATTACAAATTTTGGCGGGGGGGCGGAAAATATTGCCTGGTATAAAATTCCGCCCAATGAAGTTGTTAAAAAATGGTTAACCAGTCGAGGGCATAAACGAAATATTGAAGGCCGGTATAACCTCACTGGGATTGGCGTTGTTCAAGATGAAAGGGGTTGGATTTATTATACGCAAATCTTTGTCAAAGATAATCAAATAGGGTAGCAATGATTCTCGCCCTATCGAGCCCTATAAAATTTATCTATACTAAAAAAACACGATTATCATCGGTCATCATTCATGAAGAAAATTCCATGGGCTATTTTTATTCTTTTGATATGCTTAGACATAAGGAGCTTTGCGATGGGTTTGAAGCTAGGAAGCACTGCGTTTTTTAACAACTCCCCCATTCCTGAACACTATACTTGCAGCGGCATCGACAAATCCCCGCCCTTAGCTTGGTATGATGCGAATAAAACGACAAAATCCTACGTATTGATAGTTGACGACCCAGATGCGCCTGCAGGTATTTGGGTGCATTGGGTATTATTTAACATACCCGCTGATATGACGCTATTACCAGAAGGAGCGCCGATACCTAAAGGGGCTGTCAGTGGTAAAAATAGCTGGGGTTCGCCAGGCTATCGTGGTCCCTGCCCCCCACCCGGAAGAACTCACCGCTATTTCTTTAAAATTTACGCACTGGATACGGTGTTAGATTTAACAGACAGCGCCACCAAACAAGACGTTGAAAAGGCTATGAACAATCACATCATCGATCAAGGGGAATATATTGGTCTTTATTCAAGGAAATAAGACTTCATCGTTTCACCCTGAAGCCTTGTGCTATAATGTGTTTCTGCTCAAGTTCTCTTTCTTCGTTTCTAACAAACGGTTTAACGATGAAAAATCATTCGCTTTAAGTGATTTCACGATTGCCTTAGAGTCCTTTTCATCAAATTCCCATTTCCCAAAATGACTGTCTTCCGAATAAAGTTGTTTTTGTTTGATTAAATGAATGGATTTCTGTAAGTACTTTAAATGTTTAAAAAAGGAATCGAAGTTACTTTCTTCATAATGTTTGAGCGCTGACTTAAATATAAACACCAAAAAGTGACCCGCGTTAACCCCTTTGAGCTTATCAACCAACAAGTTTACGCACTGATGCGCTTTTTCAACCGTTAATAATGGTATGCGAATGGAATTGAGTATTTCACCAATCCCTGAAATGGGGCACAACTTCTGCCAGTTTTGCATAAAAATAGGGTAAAGTTTGGTAAAGAGTTGAACCTTGAGGTCCCCTGTCTTTTCCATGACGACAAGCTTATGCTCAGGTGCCTGGGCGAAAAAGGTCATGGGGTAAGGTATTTCCTTTTTCTCTTCTTTCTCATTGCAATGATTATTCTCCACAAGTGCGTTAAGGGGTTCAAGCGGTAAGTGATGTGCATCCGGATTCAGATTCGAAGATAACATCTCATCGCAAAGTTCAATCAGATAGCCTTTATAGCCCTTTCCAAGGAATTGCGATTTAGCGATCGCTTGCTGTATGTTTGAAATCATCGCAAAATTCTTTTGCTCGAAGCAATACTCTAACAATGCCTCCGGTTTTTGGAATGTTTCATACAACCATTCATTGCGTTGAAGGGTATTGAGTTCATCAATATAGTATCCATGATTGTCTAAATACTGACGCGCTGCATTTCGACCTGATTCCACAACCATGTTATGGACTTGATCATTGAGCGTGAGTTTTGAAAGTGCTAAATCTGGGGTCTTAATTAAAATACTCTGATGGGCATGTTTACGAAGCTCTTCTAGGTCTTTCTGCCAATTGTCAGTCGTTTTAGCATGTCCGGTTACGAAGGAATAAAAAGTACGGCCAAACCAAGACCATTGATGGACTGGCTTTTGACTATATAGCGCATTTTCTTCGCGACCATTGTCAAACTGCAAACCAATGACCCGATAATCAACGCCTTGAAGGTGCTTTAAAAAGACATCATGCCCGGAATTTTTTGAAAAACAGTGAACCGGAAAGTTAATTTCAAGCCCTCCATCTCGGTATATTTTACCCTCGAGGCGTATTTGTTCAAAAGCGACGGGCAAATTCGCTGAAATGATAATCGCATCGGCAATGCCCCTTTTGGGGGTGGTAGTAGAAGAAAAAAATTCCGCATTTTTGCTACTCAAATTGGTGCCGATGATAATGAGATTTTCGCCAATATCACATTCTGGGCAAATCTCTTTTATTTTTGCTAATGTTTCAAAGGTGATGCAAGTGGGGCTTTCATAGACATGTTCTTTTAAAAAGGCTTGATGGTCTGCAAAGCGATGTTTGTATTTTTCATTGGATAGGATTTTCACAACTTTGTCTAAAATGACATAATTGGCGGCTTGATGGAGTGATTTTGCAGAGCTAATCCCTCCTTTATGAAGAATTTGAGCAATGTTATTAACGCTTATTTCCAAGGGTTTATCGAGTAATTTGTCTTCATCAAACCAAGAGACAATTTCAAATATTTCTTCGCAGCGGTATCCCAAATAGGCTAAAGTAGCGACAAGCGCTCCGGCAGAACTTCCAGAAAACTCGGTAAAGCGAAGTCCACGCTTTAGTAATTCCTCGTAAGCCCCGATGTGAGCAGGCACTCGCGCCCCTCCCCCACTGAAAGCGATTCGATAGGGCAAAAGCGGCTGCTCAGTGACGAATAGACTGAAATTATTGGGATCAAACGTGATTTGAATGGTGTCTGTTGTTAACCAAGTTTCCTTGGGTAATAATTTGGTTGGAGTCTTTGAACGAATCTCGTCAGTTTGTTGAGAAGTGTTTTGGTTTGTATTCATAACGATAATCCTTTACGTAAAACTACTTCTAAATTCATATAAACATTTCATTCATTAATACGTCCACTGCAAATGAAGTGTTCCAGCGTGTTTCAGCGCAAATGGTTTAGTGTGTCATGCCCTCCTTTTTAAACCGTTATTAAGGTAATATCTATCAAATTGAATATATTGAGATCTTATGGAGTAATTATTAACATAAATGGTCTTTGGGCGAACGTCAACTTTTACTTTTGAGCGCACTAGCTTCGATAAGGATCAAGTGTCTGTAATTGAGCACTAGTGGCGTATTTGGGTAAGGAACAATCAATATGCAGTATATTTTTTTCCTTATTCTTATAGGTCAGAAAAAAATCGAAAGGCGCCTGCTCGGTGTTATTTTTTTGTATCATATCTCGACATGCTTCCACATCGTTCACAACCCCCTTTTCCACATCATTGATAAAATAATCTTCAGCAAATAGGAATGTCGGCCCAAATATATCCGCCTTAGCATATTTGTTTGCCGCATCAATGGATGGGAAAAGGCTTATCTGTATTGGCAAATCGTACCGATTTTTGGCAAAGTTCGCTAAATCGATGATGCTTTTTTTCACTAGTAGTGCTTGCGCACTGGTTTTAAGATCTACTGCGTCTCCTTCGAGACTTGCCGTGAGATTGGCATAGAAGGGATCAATAAATAGGAGGTTAATGTTCGTCAATTTTTTATGATGTTTATCCAAAAAATACTTCAACAAATCTAATCTTAATGCATCGCGACCAAACTGGCCGGATGCAAAGCCAACATAAGTCAAGGGGCCCGTTGGGGGCATTTTTTTTGCAAAGGCATCTATCGTATCAAAAAGACGTTCAATGTATTGGTTTTCTTGACTGAAAGTCAACGACATTAAGCTGCAAAACGGATCTCGGCAATAAGATAAATAGCGCAAAGGCCTATCCTCTGCGTCATCCTTTAGCACATGAGCAGCAAATAGACTAGCTGGATGAATTCCAGATTTGCTAGGGAGTTTTGTCCATGATTGAAGATAGTCCTTACTTGCTGCTGTCGAAAAAAGCGACTGCGTCCGATAGTTTGGATAATTGGGATGTTTAATTCGCTCACCTTCATCATAATAACGGAAAAGCATAAAAGCCTGTTCGAGTACTTTCTTAACTTTTTCATAGAATGCATCATGGATGGCAGTGTCAGGGAGCTCCTGAATGAGTTTCATTAATGCTAAATAAAAGGTGGATTCTTCATCTTGAAGACTAAAACGCTTTAGCCTTTGCACTGCCTGTTGTAGCTGTTGTTTGGATAATAGTTGGCGTGTGAAAGGGATATCGAGTGCTTGTTTATCACTGTATAGCGTTATCGTGTCAACCATCATGTCACCTCAACCATGCAATCCTGCTCGCCTTTTAATACCGTTAGCATCCTGACAATTGTCGTGAAATTGGAATAAAAAAAACCAATTTATTATTACAGTACATGATTAAGGCAACCTTAATCAACCATTACCGATCGAAAATCCCCTTTGTACCGGACAAAACTCATATCTAATACGTGCCCGAGCCCGCGCCCATGCCCGGTTTTTAATGAGCACAGTTCACTATTTTTCGGTGGGCTGCTTCAAGATCAAAGTTTATCTTTTAATTCTTTAAAACCGGGCACGGGCTCGGGCACGCTCACGGGCTCGTATTCGTTCTTTGTTTTTGCCTACTACAAAGGAAAATCCATCAAAAACGACCATTTTGTACTATAAATTAATATATAGATCATTTAACCTGGAGTTTGTATGACTAAGGGGCGATTTGCATTCAAATTATATAAAGATATGACCAAAAGTAAGTTTCCACCGATGCAAGGCTTATTTACACACTTAACTGCTCCCCCTCCTACAGCACATTTTCGAATGGGGGCCTTAAATAGCTTTGCAAAACGTGGTCTATTTGCCGCTCTAGTAGGCTGCACTGGACTATATATGTGGGATCAATTTCAACAACACAAATCAAGACAGATACTTGACTCTGCTACAATTCCCGGCAAAGTAACATTCAGCCATACAACAGCTGTGGAGAGTAAAGATTTAAATATTTCCGACTATAACGAGGGTACACCGTTGTCTAGTATCTATGGAAAAGGAGCGCAGGTTTATGTTGGCGGTGGCAGAAAAGAGGGGTTTCGGGGAATAGTACCACTACCAAAAGCACTGCAACCCTCGGATGATGTCCGCACGACACCACTGAGCAATGAAAGTGTTGCTCATGTTGGTATCACCGTTGCCCCGGTTGATAAAGGTCAAAAACCCATTATCGTTGGCCGGCAAAGCCCTTTGGGTCCAATGCCAACCTTGTATGCAGCAATCCAGGCAGCTTGGAATCAATATACAAACCCTGTTCCAGGAGAAACAGTGCAGTCGGCATGGAATAAAGCTATGAAAACAACCGTTGCAAACGAAGTGCCCCATATTGCAAAGGGAACCTCCTTTGATACCATGGTCATCGAAGATATGGCTATCCCCGTTGAATTTGTCGATGATGCATTAAAAAAAGCCGAGCAAAACTTAAATCCAGTGATGAATTTTGCTTTTGATAATTGCATGACAACCAAATCCTATGTGTTATTACAATTAGCAAAACGGGTTGATCAATGGGCTGAATCCGGTGAAAAAGGGGCTCCTTCGAGAGAACAAGCAAATTCATTTATGAAAGGAGTCCAGGAAATTATTAAAGCAGATGTGCACACAAGAGGCTATGGTGTATTGAACAACCCTGTGATTACTCGTGAATTGGAAGATTTTTCTGGTATAACCGCCAGAAGGAGTCAAGATATGCGCCAGGAAGAGGAAAATAAGCCGTCACCTGACCTTTAACAAACTATTAAAAAATCATTGCCTTTACTTGGAACTTTTATCCCTATCCCTTTCTCCTCATCTAATGAATAATGATGAGTTTGCCGTAATGGTCAAAATTAAATAGTAATCCCAGATTCCGCACCCCAAAATGATAAGTTATTTTTAATTCAACCTGACAAAATAAAACCCCGATTCAATCCTGCTCTAGACGTATTCCCGTCTTCCTCCGCGAATGCGGAGGATCCATGGACATCGAACCATCAATTAAATACTCTAGTTACTATTAAAATATGGTTCAACATCTCAGTTCCTGGACCCTCCGCATAAAGCGGAGGGCGACGTTCATGGGTTATTTCTATGGTTTCATAACCAAAATGATTCCATAAATAAATCCTGCTTTCTAGTGCGTGATAACAGATTAATGATTTTGTTTTACTTAAATCCGTGCTATGATGGTTAAGAATTTACCGAAAGGAGTACGATGATGGGTAAATCGTTTTTCGAAAACTTAGCTAATCGATTTTCTTTTTTTCATGCATCCACCGCCTCTGACAACCTAAACGCATTCCCTCCCATGCCAGAGCCCTTGAATACGACTGAAGAAAAAACACCCACGAAACTATCATCCCAATCAGTCCATCAAAAAGTGAGTATTTCCAAGCCGCAAATGGAACACATCGACTCCATACCTGATACCGATGTTACGTTTCGCATGGGGTTTGCAACTAAACCCGGGCTTCCCATTCCCCATTTTCCCATCAGCCATTCAGCGGTTTGTTTTCAAAATGAGAAGACCAACAAATACTCGGTTATAGGGCGACAAAGCCCTTTTGGCATTTCATTGAAATATTTTAGCGCAACTACGAAAGTCGATGACGAAGATAAATACCTACATGAAGGCAGCAAGTTTGACGCCACAATGACAGATGCCCGCTTTACCAAGCAAGAAATAGAACAAATGGTGGAATCAGCGGATAAACACATCAATAAATCACAGCCTTGCGATATGGTGCGCTCTAATTGTTATTCCAATTCGACTTACATGATGGCAGAAGCCTTAAATATTCTGGCTAATCGTGATAATCCACCTTCTCAAGCGGCAGTGCAAAGTATTGTTAAATCGATTGACGAAGCCTCCAAACATCATTTTTCACTGGGTGTTAGAAATAATGGCGTCGTTCATGATAAGGTGACTGAGGCCTTTGAATCTGTCCGAGATTATTGTGACACCTATCATCAAGGAATAATTGATGGTTATATTGATCGCCGCTCAGATAGGTATGATGACATGATGCAAGATTTATTTCGTCCGTAAAACTCACCCATTCGGAAGGTTGTTGACTTCTAATTAACAAAATCCCTTTTTCCTTCCCCCCACACTTGGGGAGAAGGTGCACAAAAACGGGCAAATGTGGGTTGTTGTATGGCTATTACATTGCTGGCACAGGCGTTATTTGTTCAGAACCCATGGCCTGCTCCACATCATCCCCCGAGTGATATTGCGATGTTATTTTAAACGCATTTTCCGGATCGATCGTTAATTCTAAATATTGACCACCTCCGACCACATACACCGGAATTGTTTCAAAGCGATAGGTGTCTGTCGCATGATAATGCCCCACAATAACCGCCAATGTTTGAAACTTATTGTTTAAAATAGCAAACGCTTTCTCCCGCTCAGCTTTTGTCCACCACGGCCCTCCAAACGAGCCTTCAACGGAGAAAGGACCGCTGACATTGTAGTGCCAAAAAACCACAATTGGCTTATCCGTCGGGACATTTTTCTCCATCCACGCGAGTGCTTTTTTGTCCGGGTAGAGTCCTAAAGAAACAACGTTGATATCACCCACGGTTCGATAATAACAGGTGCCTCCGTATCGATGTTTAATATAGTCTGAAAATGCTTGCCGAGGGATATTCGGCCGAGGAATTTCGACTGAAACACCCGGAATTTGATTCACCAAATTTTCAGTTTGCTTTGCCAAAAACCCAAAAAAACGCCCCCAATTGGTCTGAGTCACATCATGGTTTCCGATGGTTTCAAAATCGGGCATTTCTGCCTTTTTAAACGGTTCCACCACTAACTTTTTGAACGCCGATAACTCATCCGATACACCAAAGCCTAACCCATTTCGCTTATTGGTATAAAATTGAAAATCGAGAAGCGAACCACTTGAACCGGAATCGCCCAAATCACCCGGGTTAATAAACACAGACTGATATCCCTGCTCTTTAAGCTGCTTGAATCGCTGAATAATACTTTCAATATGCCCTTTTTTCCGCAAAGGAATATCAATCCGTCCATTTGTATCGGGACTGAGTTGATAGTCGCTGGATGCAAACAGCGTGACTGGCCGCTTGCTTGAATTTGCGTTGTTGAAAAAAGACTGTGTGGTAATAGACATAGACTGGCTCCTTGTCGTTAAAAATGTCTAAATAAAGCTCTTTTTTCACTGTAACGAAAATCGTTTGCTAAGTAAATCCGAGGATTTCCTTTATACAGGACATTTTTTTAAACGAATCCTGGCCAATTTTGAGAAACAACAGTGGGAACTGGCCCCTCTTAGGAAGCAAGTCTATTGCTAAAAATGATTATCCCCATCAGCGTTAGGCCATCTGATCTTGCGGCAGTATAGCGGAGCGGTTGCCTAGATTCCACATCAAACTCATGATCGCAAATAGCAAGACCGGTAATGCTAGACTGACAGTTGTTACCGAAAATTCAGCGACAATCCACCCAAGAATACCAGCCAAAGCAAATTGGCAGGCACTAACTAGTGCTGTGGCTGTCCCCGCATTTTTTTCAAAGCCTTGTAGCGACAGAGCAATCGAACATCCCATACTTAACCCTATCCCAACCGTCATACCCAACATGGGTAGCATAAATCGCATCGTATTTGGGTGGTAAAAATTCAAAGCCATCATGCTAAAAGAAGCCAAAACAATGAGACATAGTCCAATATTGACAATACGTTGCAACGGAAGGCGATGGGTCAAATGAGCCGCCAAATAATTGGCAAAAAAAACGGTCAACGCATTCAATCCAAACCATAACCCATACTGCGTGCCTGTATGATGAAATTGGCGGATTAATATGTCCGGCGACAAGGCACAGAATAAATACAATCCCAATAACCCCGTGGAGGCAGAAAAGGCGTATTGTCGAAATGTGGGCGTTTCAAAAATCGACTGATAGGCGCGAAAGCAACCACGGATTGTCGTCGAAGTCGTTGGTTGAGGATAATGGGGTATATTCCTTTTCACCGCATAGAGAATCAAAAGCCCTAACCCACTGAGAAAACAAAATCCACTGCGCCAAGTGGTGGTAACATCGAGTAACAAGCCGCCAATCACTGGTGCGGTGCTGGCAATGAATGCGTTTAGACCCGTCAACAAACTAAATAAGCGCCCGCACGTTTTCGTATCAAAATTATCCCTTATGACGATGAAGCAGGTTAAATAAGTCCCACAGGCCCCAATTGCCTGAATGACGCGAGCAAAAATCAGCACATGAACGGATGGGGTAAGCATGCACAAAAATGACCCACCAAAATAGAGCCAAGCCGATACGATACCAATGCCACGCCGCCCATACCGGTCAGACAAAGGACCAATGAACAGTTGTGCTATAGCAACCGTCACCATAAAAGCATATAAGCTTGCCTGCATGATTCGATTGGTGCTATTAAAATAAGCAATCATATCGGGTATGGCAGGAACAAATATATCCATGGCAAATGATGTGCTTATGACTAGGGGTAATAATTTAATTACACATTGACGTTCTGTCCAACGCAGATAGTTCATCGTTAGATAATCCAAGCGAGCTGAAATCCGGTATGCATATTTTTCTCAAGGCAAACCACATGGGAGTTGGCATAATTTACCACATTTGTTTTTAACGATTCATCCCCGCCCACTAAATAATTTGTCAATTTTTCCAGAAACGGTAAATGGCTCACTATCAGCGCATCCTCCGGCAGTACTAACGCAAAACTTTTCACATCATCCATCGGTTTAATGCCATCGAGTATTGCAACCTGTTCCTCTAACCCTAGTACCTTAGCAAAAATCAACGCGGTTTGCTCTGTCCGTTTTTTGCCGCTATGGTAGATTTGATTGAGTTTATAGATTCTTGGCTGCACAGCTTGTGCCACTTTTTCTGTTTCTAACATGCCCGCCTCAGTCAAACCTTGTTGAGGGTCCTCTTCGAACGCATAGGATTTTCCGTGTTGAACAAAATAAAAAGCCATGCTGGTTCCTTGTGTTTGATTTTACTCTGGCGGCTTGGAAACAGGGCCCGCTGTTTCACTCAAATCTTTCGCTTTTTCCGCTTTCCTGATTGCTTCTGGGGTCTCAGGTTTAAAAAACCGAGCTTCTCCAGTTATCCCTTTTTTAGCAAGGTGCAATAAGCCGAGCGTTGGAATGCCAAGGACAACTTCTAACAACAAACGCAAACCATTACCAATCCAGTGATTCCCTTGGAACCGCTTTTCTGCTTGGCTTATTACGGTTGAAATGTCATTTTTAAAGGCGACTACTTCTTCAGCAGAGTGACTTCTGTTCCCAAAAAATTGATCGCCTTTTTCCTTCAATGTTTGACAAAGTTTATCAAAGTCTTTCTGATCGGCTTTATCGACTTTATCCGCTTGATTCGACGTTAATTCATTTAAAATCTTAAAATAGCAATCAGGATGTAAATTAGTGAAGCCTTTGTATTTTTGTTTGATTATATTCAGGTGATTATCATTTAGAGCGTCAATGGCGCGGATAGAATAATAATTAAACGACCCAATTTGCGCAATTTCATCCCTCCTTGCAGCTAATACTTTGTTGAGTGTTCCATATGATACAAGTAATGCTTCTAATTTGGGAAACGTGGCACCAATTTCCTGCCATAGCACGACTTTGTGGTAAAGTTCATCCATATCAACGTCAGGGTCACCTTTTACACGCTCAAGTTCGTCCAACAGATCAAACCCCAAACGAGCAAACCAATCATCAAAAACACTTGAGAGCACTTGGTCGGAACGATTTTCTAATAGATCCTCATCTTCAAACGAACTATCTTCCTCCGATAATTCATCGTCTGAGCTATCTTCAGAACTTGACTCCCATAAGTCTTCTGCTTCCTCCAGCGCATTGGGGATTGTCGGACGCTTTTTCCCTGAAAGGTTCTCATTAAGAATTCTTAAGATATCCGCTTTCGTTGCCATACCATTCCATCACTTTTTTAACAGATAGTAAGAACATTATAGCAAGGTAGCACTGAATTAGGAGGAAAAATGCGTAATTTTTACGCACACACCCCTATGATCTAGGAAACATCCTGAAAATTGGTTATGCTCCTTATAACTTAAACAAACTGAGAATCACCATGCAACACTCCAAAGAATTTATCGCGCTATGCGAGGATGTTAAAAAGCGGATCAAGGAGCTGAATGTTGACGAGGTCAAGCAAGGGCTTAAAAAAAATCGTTTTGATTATCTCATCGATGTGCGGGATGCGGATGAATTTGAAGCCGGGCATATTCCTGATGCCCTCCATTTAAGCAAAGGTTGGTGCGAGGCTAAAATCCATCATCATGTCAATCAAAAAGACGCATCCATTGTCTTATATTGTGGAGGCGGCAATCGCTCTGCCCTCGTGGCTGACAATCTACAAAAAATGGGCTATACCCAGGTTTTTTCCATGATAGGTGGCTATAAGGCATGGGTTAATTCAGATTCTTAACCATCAAAAGAAGCAGTATCTGATATACCCTCCCTCGCTTTTGAACGAATCATATCGGCGGCCTTTTCGGCAATCATGATAGTGGCCGCATTGAGGTTGCCACTGATGATGCTGGGCATGATAGAGGCATCCACAACTCGCAACCCAACAATTCCATGGACTCGCGTTTGTGGGTCGACAACCGACATCGGGTCAACGCCCATTTTACACGTGCAGGAAGGATGATAAGCACTGTCTGCTTTTGCGCGAACGAACGCATCAATTTCTTTATCCGTTTTGACATTCATGCCAGGCGCAATCTCTTTACCCCGATAAGGTTTGAAAGCGTCTTGAGCAAATATTTCTCGAGTTAAGCGCACACAAGCCCGCATGTCCTTTCTATCTTGCTCCGTTTGCAGATAATTCGGTTGAATCAGTGGATGCATAAAGGGGTTTGATGATTTTAATCGGATATAACCATGGCTTGTGGGGCGCATCGGGCCCACGTGCACTTGATAGGCTTCTTCATTTACCGATTGGCGACCATGATCGATAACCATCGAGGGTAAGAAATGATATTGAATGTCAGGATGGGAAACCGTGTCTTCGCTTTTGATAAAAGCACCTGCTTCAAGATGAGAGGTTGCCCCTAAACCCGATTTCAACATAAACCAGCGAATCCCTAACAGTTGTTTCCACGGAGCAATTTGTTGTGAATAGAGGGTTATGGGTTGGAGACATTGCTGTTGGATATAAATTTCAAGATGATCTTGCAGGTTCTTCCCCACGCCTGGTAATGGATGTTTGCAAACAATGCCAACTTGTTTTAATTCATCGGCATCACCGATGCCTGATAGCATGAGTAATTGCGGCGAATTGATTGCCCCTCCACATAATATCACTTCCCTATTTGCATAAACCGTTTTTAACTTGCGATAATGGGCATAATCAATCCCCTTCACCCGCTGTTTATCCATCACCAGTTTAATCGCATGGGCATTGGTCATCACGGTTAAATTTTTACGGTTTAAAACAGGCTTCAAATAGGCTTGGGCACTGCTCCATCGCCTGCCTTGATGAATCGTCATATCGAGACTACCAAATCCTTCTTGTTGTTTGCCGTTCATATCCACCGTATAGGGATAACCGGCCTCGACACCTGCATCAATAAAGGCTCGATAAAGGGGATTTTTACACGTCGCTTTGCTCACCTGCAACGGTCCATGACCACCGCGGTACACACTCTCACCCAGTTGATAGGTTTCAGATTTTTTGAAATAGGGCAAAACATCCTGATAAGACCATCCATTGGCCCCTTGGTGTTGCCATCGATCATAATCGAATCGATGCCCGCGAATATAAACCATGGCATTTAAGGATGAGCTGCCTCCGAGCACCTTCCCTCTTGGCCAATACATGCGTCTTTCATTCATGCAGGCTTGTTTTTCGGTATGATAGTACCAATTGTATTTATCATCTCGCAAATTATAAGCAAGGGCAGTGGGCATATGAATTTTCCAGGTATCATCCCGCCGACCCGCTTCAAGCAGTAACACCGTGCAGTTCGGATCCTCGCTCAGCCGATTTGCCAAAACACACCCAGCACTACCTGCACCCACAATGATATAATCAAATGATTTAGTCTTCATATCAAAATCCTTTTTCCATGGCTTGTCTAAATCTCACTGCGTTGACGCATCCTGTATCAACGCGTTTGCATCAATGATAGAATTATTCAAATGGACAATCAATGTCACCTAGCTCAACATACACACTTTTCACCTGGGTATAGTGATCTAAGGTCACTGTTCCGTTTTCTCGTCCCATTCCCGACTGTTTATAACCGCCAAAGGGCATCTCTATTAGCGTAATATTATAATTATTAATCCAACAAGTACCGGCCTGTAAACGGGCAATCACGCGGTGTGCTCGATTCAAATCTTTGGTAAATACACCCGCTGCTAGCCCATAATCGGTGTTATTTGCACGTTGGATGACGTCGTCTTCCTCAGTAAACGATAACACAGCCATCACTGGACCAAAAATTTCTTCTTTTACAATGCGCATATCATCATGGCAATCAAAAAATACCGTGGGCTGGAGAAAATTCCCTTCGGCCAACCCCCCTGTCATGATTTTTTGCCCACCACATAAGAGTTTGGCACCCTCATTCAGTCCCGAATCAATATAGCCCATGACCTTATTGAAATGCTCTTTTGAAATTAATGCCCCCATTTGGGTATTGGGATCAAGTGGCGAGCCGACTTGAATTTTTGCCACACGCTCACGCAAACGATTCAAAAACGCCTCATATATCGATTGATGAACAAACACGCGTGTGCCATTACAGCATACTTCGCCTTGGCTGAAAAAATTCGCAAGCATCGCCACTGAGACAGCTTTTTCAATATCCGCATCTTCGAATATAATAAGAGGGGATTTACCCCCTAACTCCATGGTCACATGCTTTAAACTATCCGCCGCATTTTTCATGACTTTTTTGCCCGTTGGCACAGAGCCTGTAAAAGATACCTTGGCAACATCCGGATGACGTGATAATAAGGTTCCCGCTTCGCCATTCCCAGTCACGACATTAAACACCCCATTGGGTAAACCGGCTTGATGATAAATTTCAGCAAGCTTCAAGGCCGTTAAAGGCGTATTTTCAGATGGCTTAAATACCATGGTATTGCCACAGGCAAGTGCTGGCGCAGACTTCCAACAAGCTATTTGCAAGGGATAATTCCAAGCGCCGATGCCCACACAAACGCCCAGCGGTTCTCGGCGAGTGTAAACAAACGATGAGGGGTAGGCGATGTGCTGACCACTGAGGTCAACGGCTAACGAGGCATAATACTCCAAACAATCCGCCCCGGTGGCAATGTCAACCGCTTTGGTTTCTTGAATCGGTTTGCCCGTATCCAATGCTTCCAGGTAGGATAATTCTTCATTGTTTTGACGTAGCAAATCGGCAGTTTTACGTAGAATCCTTGCACGGTGTTGAGGCGGTGTGTTTGCCCATTCCGCGAATGCAACTTTCGCTGCTTGCACCGCCCGATTAACATCGTATTCATTCGCATTAGCAAAATCATAGAGTTTTGTATTCGTTGCCGGGTTGTAGGAGGTTAGCTGATGTTGCGATTGGGCATCAACGTATTCCCCGTTGATAAATAATTGGAGGTTTGTTTGGCTCATGGATAGCTCCTTTAGGACAATAACACTAATGCTACTAATGAAAAAATAATACCAATAAATTGTTTGAGGGTAATTGTTTGATCAAAAAAAATGATCAAAAGTACGGTGCTCACTAAGGGGTATAACGCGGTAATAATGATGATAGGAATCGCGGGACCCAAACGCAAGGCGGCAAGAAAAAATAGTGTGCCAATGCCTGTCGCCGCTCCCGTTAAAACCCCATAAGTCATCCCTTTAACAGTAAATACGGGTTTAAAATTCATTAAGGTAATGCAGAGCAACCCAACCACAAACGTACCCACGGCCGCATAAAAATTAGCAGACCTTGCGCCAACTTCGGCAGACGTTTTTGCACCCCAAAATCCCCAAAAACCATACAATATTAACGAAATAAACGTAAAACCATACCATGGTTTTATCATTTTCGACTCCTCCCTGAAAGGTGTTTGCTATTCTACACTTTCTAAATTAATGGGTAAATTGTCTTTGACTGAAGTGGCCGGTTCAACTCAAAAAAAAATACCCACGTGAACGTCTGCGTTACCGAAATAGCTTGATACTATCAATGAGAAATCAATCATAAACTGACACAAGCTTTTGCAGATGGATTTATTCGGGAACGCAAACGGTAACGTAAACATTCACGAATGAATCATAATAAATTTTTGGATAGATTTAAGAAAAAAATACCCAAGTTGTCATTTTATACTATATTTTTATGAAAGAACGCCCCTAACAGATAATAAAGGAATCAACTATGAATAAGAAAAACAGAAATACCACTCCGCCAACAAAAGAACGTCCTGCAGAATACAAAGAAAAAAAACGGTTTCGTGAGGATTACACTTTTTTTCCATCGAATGATGCAAACCAGCGGCTAGACTGTGAAGAAGAGCATGATGCCTTCCGTTCTTACAATTAGAATGCATCAATTAACATAAGAATGCAACCTAGCTAGTTTTGCCTTATGGAAATAACTTTTTAGTAATTTGAGCCACATGGCGGCCTTGCGAACGGGCAATTTTTTTCTCAATCTCTAACGGAGTGCGGCTCCCATCGGCGCCAGCAATTGTCCCAGCACCATAGGGAGAGCTGCCGCGCATTTGACTAAGATCCGTCAAACTTTGCTCACTATAGGGCATACCTGATATCAGCATGCCATGATGGGCAAGCGTATGCCAAAATGATGTGATGGTTGTTTCATTGCCACCGCCTGTCCCTGTTGAAACAAATACGCTCGCCACTTTGCCAATTAATTTTCCTTGCACCCACAGACTGCCTGTCTGATCAAGAAAATTTCGCATTTGTGCTGCCATATTGCCAAATCGGGTTGGTGTACCAAAAATAATGGCATCATAGTCCGCCAGTTCCGCAGGTTCTGCTATCGGGGCTTTTTGATTAAGTTTAACGCCTGCTTTTTTTGCAATATCTTCAGGCATGGTTTCAGCAACCCGTTTGACAACGACATCCACACCATCGACCTCGCTCACACCTTCTGCAACGGCATAGGCCATTGTTTCAACGTGACCATAGCTTGAATAATACAGCACCAACACTTTTGTCATTTAAATCTCCCTGTTCACAGTCTTCCTAAACTCTAGCATATTATTTAAAAATTTGTAGAATAAACAATCGCATTTTATACCAGTGATCTTTCAAAATGCGAGTTTTTAGGCAACTGAAACAGCTCACAATTATTTAATGCAAGCTGGCTGTTTTACTGCTGTGGAAAGGCAGGTTTAGGTTACCATTGGGGCACTGTCATGACATTCAAATCCTTCGGTTGGCTCTCGGCCTGCGAGGAAGAACTAAAGATCGAAAAGGGCCACCAAGGACGACTGGGGTTATTTAGTTTATCTAATCCACTGTCTAAATTTTTTAGCATTCTTACGATATAGGTTCCCTCTTTCAACGTGTCCAAATTGCCAATAACCTCTGAAAAGCTACTTTTTAGCTCATTAATCTCATCCGACTCAATTAAGTTGAGATGTTGAAAGGCCAATAGGACAGACCCTAATCGGTTTGTTCGCAATTGAAATTGAGGGCTCCCGTTAACTAATCCTTGAGTAACAGAGGCACCCACCGCAAGCGCTATCTCCTTTGCAACAAGGGCACCCTGTTTTTCATGCTCTTTTTGAACTTTAAGGACAATCATAAAGTCGGGTGAACATTCTTGTGTATTATTATAAACAATGGCGGCTAGCGTCATTTGAGACAGTGAAATAGGATTAACTTTTGCAAAAATTAAGGGATCACTTGGCTTCAAACATCGCTCTTTTAGCTGGATTTTTGTCCGAAAAATCGCCAGTTCATTTAAGAAACTGTTACTTGTATTTGAGTTCGGCGTATCAAGCAGTACTTTATTATATTCCACGATATCTTTAAGGTGTTGATACACAAACAGTAAGTGTTGAAGTGCTAACTCTGTTGTTAATCCCTCGGATTGCAATGCTAATTGATAGTTAGGGCTGGTAAACAATGTAAATATATTGGATAAGTTACTAATAACCAAGCGACTTCTTTCTTTAAATAGGCTGCTATCTTGCGGGGTAGAAAGATAATCCAATGCATCAAAAAAGTGGTTTAATTTCTCTTGTAACTTACTCACGGATAAATGGGTACCGACTTTTCGCAATGCGGTGATGGGATCAGGCTTTGGTTTTAGATGATTATCATAGAACGCTTGAATATGTCCTAGAATCCGATTAGGCCTCAATTGTTGAGCGATGCAGGGTAAATCGGGGTTGCTCGGGCAAGACTTGCTTTTGTTTAACCATTGCTCAAGAAAGGTATTTTTATACGTATTACCATTCGTATCAAGCACCATATCATTTTTGAACACTTCATTGGTAAGTGGATCCTCAAACAACTCATCGAAGTCGACCTGGTTGACATCTTGCAAGGTTCGCATCCTTTCCGCTAGGTTCTTAATGATAATATTGGGGCGAAGCAACCCTTCAGGAATTGGCTTGCTTTGATACATTTTCTTCCATGCTTCAACAAATGCTGTTCTTTCGTAAGTCTCCCCATTAGGCAAGGTGATAGGATCTTGAAAGGTGTCATCCAATGTGAGTGGTCTATCCAATATCGTTGCTAATTGCGTTGGGCAGGTGAGTAATCGGAGCAAATCTTGTTCACTATAAGCAAGACTGTCGACTAATGTTGCCGTGGGCAGTATAGGAAGTATTATCTTAGATAGCTTTTCAACTTCCTGAAGGCATAAGGCTTCATTCAGTAAAGGAAGGGAGTCTTCAATGGACTTTGCAATGTCTAGATGTTTTTTGCGATGGATGTATTCAGCCAATCCTTTAAATCCTTTAAACTCTTCAGGCATGTCCAGTAGATTGTCTGGTAGTTGAATTTCATAAGTAGCTAATAGTGAAATTAAGTCTTTTGTTGAAAACATATGGCACATCCAATGATGATTTTATAATCATTATGCATAATTGGAAATTCAAATCAATCGATTTATCTTAAAATAAAGAATCGCCTCCCTTTCGCGGCTCGATTAAATCATACAATGCAAAGTCATGATTGCGATGATAAGCCCAATAGCGATCGCCGAAGGAGTAATGCCACCATTCAAATGGGTAATTTACAAATCCCACCTCAGACATCAATTGACATAAAAATGCCCGTTTTTCCTTTTGCTCAGTGGGCACATTATTCGCATGGGTATGGAAGGAGTGGGGATCGATGGTATTATCTTCTTCCGGGAAAGGTCCTAGCTCAATCTCATGCCCGTCATTATCCACCAGTTTAATATCAACCGCTGCCCCAGTTCCATGGGGGAAGACATTTTTACTGCCATCTTGATTCGTAACTGGCGACACAACCTCGGTGGTGATATCAAATAATTCCGCCTCTGACAAATGGGGATAATCCTTCTGCCTTTGCGCGTGCAGAAAATCAAATAGCCGCTGCTGCAATGCCTCGGATCGATGGCCTTCGATGAGCTTAATATGCCATCCTGCTGGCATACGACTTTGCGCATCGACAAGCATCTCGGCGACTGTTTTCCGGACATACGTATGGTGTTGATGCCTAAAATTTAATATCGGGATCTCATGCCAAGCATTTGATTTAATTTCCGGATAGGTTTCAATGTTGACGATGTCGTCATTATTTTCAATGACGGGTATGTTCAATATAATGGGATCAGCAATACGAAGCATTTTTCACCTAAATCTGACGAAGTTACTCATTGCGAATACTATCATAGTGTTAGGTATTTTAAGAGACTTTGATTATAACTAGCTACCCTAATTTCTATCGGCTATTGGGTGGAGGCGATACCGGGATCTGCACGGGTTGGTTTAACTTATGCAAAGTTTTTTCTGTTTTTTGATGAATCGGCATGCCTTGATTTAAAACATCCATTTTTGAACGCGGTTGCGGTGTTTTTTTCGGCTTTTCGGTACTATCAGCATCCTCTTTCTCGCCACATCCAACCAGGCCTAAACTGATAATAAACAAACAGAGATAGAGTATTCTTTTCATGGTATCGATCCTTCTGTTTTTATTGGTTTATATGGGTGAACCGACCAAAAGAGCAAACCAGTTTTTTTAGAGACGTTCTCTAAAACTATAGCTCACAATTTTAAAAATTTTTGTGATTTTCAATCTCAAAATAGCGATTGTGTGAAACGTCCTACCGCCTCTGTTTTTGCAATGCGATGAAAGCCTAGGATTATATCGTTGGTGGGCTTGGTAAGTTTTTTCCGATGAGTAATAGTAAGGTACCTTATCAATCACCGTCACCAGTCGCACAGGGTTATTGTGGACATGTCATCTAACCTAATCTAAGCTTAATTCAATCGCAAACGCTAACCCCAATTTGGCAAAATGCACCATGTGCTCCAGATTGATGATTTCCAGCCTATCCTCAGCAGTATGAACATAGGGATTATCATCATCCAAGGTGGTCGCTGAAGGATAAAGTGCCGGATAACCTTGCTGATGCCAAACAGCGTGATCACTGCAGGCATATCCACAGCGGGTATAAGAAACCGGTACTTTCACATAATAAGTTAGCAACTCAGCGGCAAATGCGGTTAAGGATTTATCCACGTAATCCGTTAATAGCCAAATGGTCTTATCTTTGGGATTGGCGCGGTACCCGGCTTGATCTAACTGCATCACGGCTTTAACAGGCGTTTTTTTCTTTAAAAAATCATCTACCACATAACCCGAGCCAACTAACCCACGTTCCTCGGCGGCATAGGCAATCAGATACACCGGATTTTTTAAAGAGAGCTCTGATGTTAGTAATACACGAGCAATTTCCTGAGTGACCGTAATCCCACTCGCATCGTCATCCGCACCAGGCATATTACCTCCGAAGGTATCGATATGAGCGCCGATGACAACGGCCTCGCCAGGCAAATCTTTCCCAATAACTGTCACCACCGATGGCTGCTTATATTTTCCAGTCTGAACATAATAGCTTGCGACGTCGACTCGATTAGCCATTTTAGCCATTTGATCAAAGGTTTCTTTATACCATTGGGCTGCCAAAACACCCAATTTGGTTTGAGCTGACCGGTTGCGATATTGTGTCAGGTGCTCTGCATTTTGCCATATTTTATCGGCATCCACTCTTGCAATTTCGGGTTTAACTTGGGACGGATGGTTAATCGCAAAATGAAGGGGGCGCAAACTGGACTTTTCTTTCATCCACGCATTGAGCAAGCGAGCCGCATTGCCCATTTTTCCTGCCGCCGGCTTATAATAGCGACTCACGTTCATCAGCTTGCCGCATTTTGCTTGTTGGCGATGAATACGTGCTTGCAATGCATCATCGAGTGTCATTTCAACCAAACGATAATCCCCCGCTTTTGCCAATACTTGCACGTTGGTATTTAGTTCATCGAGCAAACAAGCTTTCAGGATAAATTGCTCTCCCGCTTGTGTTGCATAAGCATTGAAAGAAAAAGCGGCGATAAGTAGCTTCATCGCTAATTTTGTTTTTAGTCGAGATATGGTCATGGTTATAATCCTTATACAGTCACTACTAGCACAAGACTTACGAAAAACCCCAAGGTTGAGGCAAAAAAGGTTTTTAATGAGGGAGTTTAGATTAACTAAATGACCGAATTAAAAACTTTTTTTAACGAAGAGATTGGGAGTTTTTCGTAAGTCCTGTAACATTAAATCATAGATTGAGTAGAATTTAAAATTGATTGGCCTAACACACTGAATGATTATGGGGACACTGTGCAAATGAACCATCAATTAAAAAGAAAAGCCATGACATCATTCGTGCCCTATGGTTTGGAGACACCTATCATCTTTGCTCTGCTGATGGCATGCCTTTTGGGCAAACTCGTTTTTTTGCAAACGGCCTATGCCAGTCCAAATCTTGATACAATGCCTATCATACAACTTAATATCAACCAACATCCTGTATCTGTCTGGGTACCTATCTACCCAAGTCAGTATTATCAAGGTCTTAAACAAGTAAGCAAAGAACAATTGCAAGGAAAGGGTATGTTATTTCGATATACCGAACATCATATCCCAACCTTTACCATGCAAGGCACGCTCACAGACATTGATTTATTGTGCTTGGATAGGCAAGGAACGATTCTGGAAATCATCCCCATGAAAAAAGAGGGGAATAAATTATACAAGCCCACGCTCCCTTGTCGGTTTGTCTTAGAATTACCTGCCGGTTCGCAACCTATTTATCAAATTAAACTGGGTGATAAGATTAGCTTTCCTGGAAACCCATAAATTTTACAAAATAGCTAAAAAGAAAATTATAGGGATAAATTGATGCATTCATCCGATGGTGTCTCTACCTGAGAACAGGCTTCTTCTGCACACTTCATACAGATTTGCTCACAATTCGGCTCTTCGCTGATAACACTAGAGACAACACAATAATTGTTGACACAATTCTCCGATTTTAACTGTGAATCACACTCATTGCTTTGCTGCAATAGTTCTGCAGCATAGGTCATGGTTGTGACGAGTAATGCGATTATAAAAGTTGCTAGTTTCATCCTTGGCTCCCTTGAGATGACTCTAGTTTAATCATAGCAGGTCATTGGCAGTTTCGTTGGAAAAATAGCAATTGCAGGTCGGGCCAAGGCCCGACCTGCGGATACACTCTGTTATTAGGCAATCAAAGCATCAGAACCGTCTACGCTAACCTCTATTTGTGCAGAAGCAGCTGCTAGAGAAGTCCCATCTATTTCAGCAGAAGCCTCAACTCGGACGGCAGCCTCATCAGCTTGGGCAGCAGCTTCTTCTCGGGTGGCAGCCTCTGCTTGGGCAGCAGCCTCTGCTCGGGCGGCAGCCTCTGCTTGGGCAGCAGCTTCTTCTCGGGCAGCAGCTTCTGCTCGGGCAGCAGCCTCTGCTCGGGCAGCAGCCTCTGCTTGGGCGGCAGCTTCTGCGCTTGCATTATCAGCCAAAGGCTGCACCGTGATGGCATTGGAGCTAATCGGCCCTTCTGCCGTTCCGAAACCATCGGTATAAGACACTTTAACGGAAATGCTCTTTCCTGCATCAGCATCAGTCAGTGTGTAGATGCTTGCTGTCGCCCCTTCGATATCGACTTTATCCTCACCCTCGCTTTGTCGTTGCCATTGATAGGATAAAGTCCCTAACCCATCCTCATCATCCAGGGTACTGGTTACAGCCAGCGAATCACCAGAATCAAATAGTCCATTACCATTTATATCACCTGCAATTGGAGTTGGCGATGGCGATGGCGATGGCTCAGGAGTTGGAGTTGGCGATGGCGATGGCGATGGCTCAGGAGTTGGAGTTGGAGTTGGAGTTGGCGATGCCTCAGGAGTTGGAGATGAAGTTGCAGTTGATGCGGCACTTCCTGTGGCTGCGGCTGGTGCTGTGGCAGGCCCTGTGCCAAAGCCAATAGTGACACCACCTGTTGGCGAATCGTTGACATTGGCAATGCTTTGTTCAGCTGAAGTAAATGTTGTTGTCCCATCGAACGGATCGGTGGTTGTCATGACCACCTTAATGATTTTACCGACATAGCTTTGATCACTTGGAATGTCGAAGGTATCGCTTGTTGCACCATCAACATCCGCATTATCCACTTGCCATTGATAACTGATGGAAGGCGCACCATCTTCATCAACAAGATTATCGAGGATTGCCGCTAAACTACCGCCTTCTTCGGCTTGCCCATTGACAGTTGGGTCACCCGTTGCTTCATCTTCAACGTTCGCAACCGGTCCGACAGAATCAGAACGGATGGAATTGATAAAACCTTGATCATCTTGATAGGTCACCTGGACTGAAATGGTTTTGCCAACATGTTCCTGTCCTAATTGAAGCGTTTTGTTGCTGCCAAGCTCGTTTCCTTCAGAGTCCGTCCACAAATACGTATAGGCGGCACCCAATAAACCATCCGCATCAGCAACCTCCGAGGTATCCGCTTCCAGTTCTCCATCTTCAGCAACCGTCCCGAGAATGGTTGGACCAGAAGTAGGGGCATCATCGGTATTGGTATATGCAACACTTACTTGCAAGACTACTTCACTTTGTTTGGCTGTATCTTGGACTGCTAGTTTTACAGACGGTGCCAATTCAGACCCATCAGATCTAATAGCAACGCGTCCCTCATCGATTTGTCTTTGAGTCACCTGGGTTACTTCTTGACCATCTAACAGTAATTTTCCGTTGGATATTTCTCTGACATCATAGACAAGATCTTGATCCGCTGCCGCTGCATCTTCATCGCTTGCTCTTAAGTCAGCACTGGTGATGGGAATATCGGCGCCTTCTGTCGACTTGACATCATTGGCTTCTACCTCTGTGGAGTCATCCACATCGTTGATAGCAACCGTAAATGACTTGGTAAATGTCGCATTGGCATCATTGTCGTCCGTTGCAACGATTTGCAAAGCATGGCTGGTTGGATCCACCTCAAAGTTTCGCGCGCTGTTTAAGAAAAGCTGATTGCCACTAATTGAAAATAACCCGCCAAAATCATCCACTAGGGAAAAAGTATGAGTGTCTGTTTGGTCAACATCAATGGCCGCCAAAGTACCTACGATTCCCATCGTATTTTCGTTAATATTATCATTGCTTAGCGTGATATCATCGGCAGATGATTCGGCCACGTTAATATTGACTTGCTCAAATCCTTTCGCATACACACCTATTTTTGCATTGAAATCAGTGAAGTTGATATTTTTGAAAAAAGAAGAAGACATTTCATTTGCGACAAACTGGCGTAATGCATTACCATGCACATCGGTCCCAATGGTATCAAGCTCTTTTTCCGTAAAAGCAAGATTTAAGGTATCCGTTTGTCGTGCGCCAAAACAAAAACCACCGCCGCCAATGAAATAATCCATGGAGGCTGATGCGCCATTTGAGTTAGCCGCACTGTTTAGCGCATATTCCCAATTGACTGTATCACTGCCGCCATCGGCTAAAACAAAATCCGATCCTTCGCCATCGGAAATGACATCATTGCCATCGCCCGCAATAATCCAATCATCACCACCATTGCCATTGATAATATCATCTCCCCGACCGCCTATTAATATATCGTTATAGTCGCTTCCTTCGAGGATATTTCCGTATTTATTTCCTATTTGTATCGTCGATCCGTCTTGAAATTGAAGAATTAACACTCCCGTTGCTTTATTAAACGAGATGTCTGCTAACTTACTCATGACTAATCTCCACTCAGAACTCAATCAATACTTGCATTACTCATATGTTATGAGTCCTGTATCGTTTGTTTCACGTCCTGGTTGACGATGTCTTGTGTTATTTATTGGTACAGCTGAGTGACAACTGCAGGGGTTGGGGCACCGGGAACCACCTTTTAGCCAAACAGAGGCTTATAATAGTGATAATATTATAGTACATTATTTGTGCTTTTCAACCAGTTTTTGAATATTTTTTAACTTCCCTTTATCCTTATCAACACTGGCCTAAAATAGCATTCATTTTGGGATATAAATTACACCTATGATAGCGATAATCGTCTTATTATTCTTCTTGCAATCTCTTTTTGGTTAAATCTCATTCGGTTCATAACGGGTGTTATGAACATCTTTAAAAACATAAAGGAGTTTACTATGTCAAAACAGACCATGATCCAACATATCATTGCCCAAAAAATTGCTTTAGGGATGACAAAAGCAAAATGTTGCTCACAAATTCACTAATCAAATAATCCAAGCAGGGCATTGCCCTGCTGACTGACAGGAGCATTCGATGTTACCAGCCCTTTCTGATTTGTTAGACTATCAGCACCCCAAGGTTATTCAAACGTATGTACGAACCTTTCAGGTTGATGAAAGTGAAGCAATTGCCTTATTTCAAGAGATGCTAACTTTTCTGTGGATCTCGACAAAACATACCCTTGACCGGCAGGCTCAACCCAATAATAAGCAACTGCAATTTCAATTTGTGATGCATCAAGAAATGCGTCCAATCGACGATATGTGGCATAATTTCATTTTGTATACGAGGGATTATATTCAATTTTGTGATCGCTATTTCGGGACGTATATTCACCATGAACCCGATATTGCGATTGATAAGATTCCCACCGAAGCCGAATTTACCACCAACATGGCAAAATACCTCGAATACGTTTATGAGCATCTCGGGGAACTAACCCTTAGGCGTTGGTTTGCTAACCATTTTACCAGCACTGAGCAACCCCATGCTGCTTAATATAAATGATCCAACATTTCGAACCAATCCTTACCCCTATTTTAAGGAATGCCGGCGACATGCCCCCCTATGTCGTATTAAGCCTCACGATTGCTGGGCCGTGTTTAAATTCCTGGATGTTGAGTGGGTATTAAAAGAAGATGGTTTGTTCTCATCGGTTTTATCGGATCATCCCTTTGATGAAGGAGATCCGCAATTTCTATTATATGCTCGAAGCCTTGTTGGTATGGATAATCCCACCCACAATCGACTGCGCAAACGACTCAGTCACACGTTCCTGCCAGGCATCGTCCGCCAACTTGAGCCTGCCATTGAAGCGATATGCCATCGCTTAACAGCATCGATTCCTCGCCAACAGCCTGTTGATTTCGCCCAAATCTATTCTAAACCGATGCCAATCCTTGTCTTGTTGCATTTATTGGGAATTGAAGGCAATCGAGTGGAAGAAATGAAAGGCTGGATTGAATGGTTATTATCCTGGCGAAATCATCCGCAACCTGATTTGATGATGCGAGACATTCAACAAATGCACGCGTTTTTCAATCAAGTGATTATCGAAAAGCGCCAATCGCCAGGCGACGATCTGATTTCAGCGTTATTATCTGACAACTTCGATCTGGAACCCCTAACCAGCGCTGAGTTATTAGCGCTCATTCGCTTACTATTAACTGCCGGCACCGATACCGCCAGTAGTTTACTCAATCATTCACTGTTAGCCTTAGCCTCTCATCCGAAACTGATTGAACAAATACGCTCAGATAAGCGATTAATCCACAACGTCATTGAAGAAACGTTGCGCTATAATAGCCCAACCATCAGCCTCATTCGTAAAGCAACCAAAGATATCCCAATCGGGGAAAAATTAATCAAGAAAGGCGATATTGTCTTGCCCTTCGTGGCATCCGCTAACCATGACGAAACTGTGTTTATAAATCCGGAGGCGTTTGACATCCATCGTCAGGAGAATCCCCACCTTGGCTTTGGTACTGGGATTCATCATTGTTTAGGGTATCACTTGGGTAAACTTCAAGTACGTCAAGCGTTGTCTGTCATTGTCGATCGTTTTTCGAACTTCAAAATCATGGAAGATAAGCCAATGCAGTATTTACCGACCATAATATTTCGCAGCTTAAGGAGCTTGCCAATGCTTTTTTCTTAGGGAGACGGCTAAGGTTCTCTTGACAATTTGTTTTATGCTCCGCTTTCTAATTAGTTAAATTATTGACTATAATCTAATCAATATGAATAAATTTGAGCCTTTGCTTAGGGAGCCTTTCGATGCCTACTCACCCATTGTATGTACTAACCACTTGCTTGTCCTTATTTTTTTTAACAAATACTGCCCTCGCTTCAGGAACAACCGAACACCTAAGTTGTCATAAAAAGGGCTATTATTGTTGTCGTGTGGCCGCTGATGCACCCATGGATCCTGCTATCAAGGGCAGGCTATACAATGGCAGTCTCGCATTTGTCGAGGGAAGCGGTTGCCCTGTGACTTTTTACCATGACGGCAGTAAGCCCCAATTACTGTTCCAACTCAGTAATGAATGCAAAGCATCTGAAACGCCAATTTTATTAAGTCCCGATAAACAACCTAACGCATGGCTTTTTAAAACGATCCCAAGTAACTGTATCAAGCAGCAAGCCTCGTAAGCGTATTTTCACCATGCCTGTCACTGGACAGGCTAAACTTTTTTGCGAATTTGCCGATAATTGAATTAAGCGCAAGGATAGCAAGGAAACGATCATGAAAATCGGGGCATCCACTCTTAGCTTTGCAAGCAGTTACAAGCAAATCCAACAATATCAACGCCAAGAACAATTAACCATCCAAATTCCCGAACGGCCTAAAGAAAGTGCTAAGGCACCACGACTATCCCCTAGCAACGAGACAAGTGATCTAACACCCTCGATGGATAGCGATCTGAAAATGCTGATATTGATTTTGGAAAAGCTCATAGGGAAAAAAATTGATTTTCTATCACCCGACGTCATGAGGGAAATCACCGCGCAAACTGGTTTTCAACTATCAGCCCCTGCATCAGACATGACTGTCAACGATGTCAGTGTGGATTATCATGTCTCACAGACATATTATGAGCAGGAAAATTTTAATCTAGCCATTCAAGGCGACATCGAGTTAGAAAATGGGAAAAAACTGTCCATTAATTTTACCCTAACGATGAATCGAGAATATTTACAACATAATGAACTTCATCTGCATAATGGCAAAGAGCGCAAAGATCCGCTGGTCATTAATTTTGATGTAAGCCACGCAACCTATCATCAAAAAACAATGACATTTGATATCAACGCCGATGGCAAATTGGATGAGATTGCCACCTTAAATCCCGGCAGCGGCTATCTTGCGATTGATCGCAACAAGGATGGAGTTATTAATGATGGCAGTGAGTTATTTGGTCCCCAAACAGGCCAGGGGTTTGACGAGTTAAAACACTATGATGATGACAACAATCACTGGATTGACGAAAACGATGCCATCTTCAATCAGTTACGCATCGTCAGCTTTGATGAAAATGGCAAACAAAGTCTTCACACCCTGAAAGATAAATCCGTTGGTGCCATCCATCTTGGTGCGATTGCATCCCCCTTTTCCATCAAGGGAGACAAGAATCAGGACCTCGCGCAAATCATCCAAAGTAGCATTGCTTTGACGGAATCAGGGGAAGCCAAATCGATTCAGCAAGTCGACTTGTTTGGATAAAAAAGTGTATACCATCCGTTTTATGACTCGACTGCCATGGCTGATTCATCCGATTGCGTTTGAGAAAACCATAATATCACCATGCCTACAATAAATAAAAAAGCAAAGCCTGCAATCATCGGTTTTGGCGAGCTTTCGTAAAACGAACTGACAACCGCAATAAACCCTGCCGTAAAAAGCAGTCGAAAGCTGGTTACCAAGCTTGCCGTGATGCCTTTGATATCAGGCAACGCTTCCATACTTTCTGTAAAATAAGGACCGATTAACCAGCCCGCGCCGAATGAATAAACAATCATGGCGCTATGAAACAGTTGATACCCGTTCGGCCAAACCAAGCCAAAAATCATAAAGCCTAAGCCACCACTGCATAACAAGCGCATGCCATATCGTTTGGTCTTATCAACACCAAGCTGTTGTATCATACGGTTGGCCGTTAAACTGGCACAAACAAATGAAATTAACACCGTCGCCTGATACCAAGGAAAGACCGATTTACTGACACCATACCCGTTGACAAATAACAATGCTGAGTAAGAGATATAACATAAATAGCCGGCAAAAATGCAGCCTACTAAAATCGTGGGCGCCCAAAAACGAAAACACCGCATTGCCCGAGCAAAATCCGACAAGATCCCTTTCAGGTGAAAAGGAACACGGTTCTTGGCTGGCAATGACTCATCCAGCTGCCAAAAGCAAATCAGCAGGGTTATCAGTGACACCACGGCAATGACAATAAAATTGGAGCGAAATCCATAATGCAGGTTTAAATAGCCCCCCAGTATCGGTGCACCCGCCATAATCACAGGAATAATACAATTTAATTGATTAATCACTTTGGTGGCTTCTTCATGATGAAATTTATCAAATATAATCGCCGTGCCAATGGTAAAACAACCACCACAACCAAGGCCTTGAAGAACACGGTAAACCAACATGGTGTTAATGGTATGACTAAAAACAGTGCCTAAACTACCTATCGTAAAAATAAGCATCGCCGTCATTAAGAGCGTTTTACGCCCATAGGAATCGGATAACGGCCCATAAAATGGACCCGACAAGCAGATGCCAATAAAATTCCAGCTTAGCAAGCTTTGAATCATCGCTTCGGATGTCGAAAAATAGCGCATCATATCCGGCATGGCCGGCAAATACATGTCTGTTTCAATGCATGCGACAATGAAAATCATGATCATCAAAAATATCGTTCGATATTTATCGCGTTGAGTAGTCATTTTGGTTTTATCTATTCAAGTTAACACAAACCCCGATCGAAATTTCTGGGGGGGAAGGATTCTACCATTAATTGAACAGATTGCAACAGGTTACCCCATTAACGCAAACGTTCAGGTAATACCTTTGTTTTTTTACATATAGGACCCGATTAATAACATGATTTGTAATCCAAAAATAATCTGTGTATGCTGAAATTTGGACGAACAATATCAATTATTGCGCGATGATCACCCTAAAAAACGTCTGTAAATCCTTTGACGAGCGGAAAACGTATTCCGTTCAAAACGTGAGCTTCTCCGTTTTAGATGGTGAAACGCTCATTTTGCTGGGTTCATCAGGCAGTGGTAAATCCACTTTATTGAATTTAATCAATAGTACGTTAAAGCCCTCTTCGGGCACGATTGAAATCGAAGGAAAGTCCGTCCAGCTCTACCAAAAAATCGCGCTTCGCCGGTCAATGGGCTTCGTCTTTCAAGACACGGGATTATTTCCCCATATGACCGTGGCCAAAAATATCGACATCGTCATGCGCCTGACCAAAGTCCCCAAAAAGCAACGGCTAATTCGAGTCAACGAGTTATTGGAGCTGGTCAATCTCGAGCCCGAAAAGTATTTTTCTCGTTATCCTGATGAATTATCCGGAGGGGAACAACAACGAGTGGGCGTTGCCCGCGCGCTGGCGACCAACCCGAAATACATTCTCATGGATGAACCCTTTGCCGCACTCGATGCGATCACCCGTGATGCGCTACAACAAGAAATCCTTGATTTGACCAAGCGTTTGAACAAAACCATTATATTTGTCACCCATGATATCAACGAAGCGTTTCGTCTTGCCGATCGCATCGCCATATTGCATGAGGGAAAGTTGCAACAAATTGGTACCAAAGAAGCATTGCAAACCCAACCGGCAACCGACTTTGTCCGGCAATTATTAACCAGCCATCCCTATTAAACCATGAACCAATTTTGGAATTTCTTACTATCCCATGCCACAGAACTACAAGCCAAGCTCGTAGAACATATTGCTATCTCTTTGTCAGCGATGGTTATCGCAATCCTTGTTGGCGTCAATCTTGGAATTCTCATAACCCGCATACCACGCCTCAAAACTCCCATTCTTGGCATGACTAATATCTTCCAAACCATCCCCAGCATTGCCTTGCTTGGGTTTTTGATTCCCTTTGTTGGCATTGGTTTACCGCCGACGTTAATCGCTTTGATCGTGTATGCATTGCTCCCGATTACCAGTAATACCTTCACCGGGATTAAAGGCGTACCGTCGTCTTATCTAAAAGTTGCGCGGAGTTTGGGCTTTACGCCATGGCAGCGCTTACGTTTAATTGAATTTCCTTTGGCATTACCAGTGATTATGTCTGGCATTCGCACATCCATGGCAATGACCATTGGCATCACCACCATCGCCGCATTTATTGGTGCTGGCGGCTTAGGGGATTTTATTACCCAAGGCTTATCACTCAATGATCCCAATCTGATATTGTTAGGTGCCATCCCCTCGGCGGTATTAGCGTTAACCATCGATTATGTGCTGGCAACACTGACTGTATTATCCTCACGCAGAAAACGATTAACGATGCGATTTAAAGTGGTAAAAATGGTGTTTTTAGCAGGGGTGGTGATTCTTCTCGCCAGCATTACCCTCCACCAAGTCTTCTCATTAAACGCATCGCCAAAAAAATCCATTGTCATCGGCACTAAAAATTTTACCGAGCAATATATCCTTGGCCATTTGATGGCCGAGTTGATTGAAGCAAAAACCGATCTTAAGGTCATACAAAAATTTAATTTAGGCACCACGGCAATCTTGCAAAATGCCTTGCTGGCTAAGCAGGTCGACTTATATCCGGAATATACAGGTACCGCGTATGTTGTTATCTTGAAACAAACAAACGTTATGAGCCCCCAACAAACCTTTGATTTCGTGCAAAAGGCTTATCAAGAAAAATTTCACCTCAAGTGGTTGCAACCGTTTGGATTTGAAAACTCTGAATCACTGGCTGTTAAAAAATCATTTGCCAACCAACATGACTTAAGCAATTTAAGTGATTTAAAGGGAATTTCAGATCAATTAATTGTTGCTGCCCCGGCTGAATTTTACAGTCGTCCGGATGGTTTACCCGGGTTAATGCATACCTATGGCCTCACATTTAAAAAAATTGTGCAGGTCCAACCGGATTTAGTCTACCCGGCGATTAACAATGGGAATGTGCAAGCGATTGTCGCCTTTACCACCGATGGCCGAATTGCTGAGTTTAATTTGCGCATCCTAAACGATAACTTACACTTTTACCCGCCGTATTATGCAGCACCCGTTATTCGAGAAGACATTGATATGCTATACCCTGAAATTGCAAGCGCCCTTCGCCCTTTGCTGGGCACCATTGATAACCAAACCATGCGACTTCTCAATTATGAAGTGGACGTCAAAAAAAGAAGTCCACGAGAAGTCGCACGCGATTATTTACGTCAACGTAACCTGCTTTGAAGCGGCTCCGCTTCAGGCTCCATAGGCTCATAGAGTTTTTGACTCGATAAGATAGAACAGGGTTCATCATAGTCATTTGGCGATAACTCAACCAACCCTGAGGAAGATGGTGCTGCTTTTTTGACACTGACTTGGTCCACTGGTAGTAGGTGCTTTCTATAAAAGAATGTATTCGCACGCTCCCAATTATGTCGATATTCCATTTCCACCAAGGACAAATCTAACCCCAAGTACTCATTGAGGGTATCCGTCGCTGCATTGGCAACAGAGGCCACATCTTCAAAACTCATGCAGGAGTTTAAATGAAGCGTGTTGCCCTTTAACTGCTCTTCATACAACTGTTGACGTATTTCCCAAGGAACAGCCGACATGTAATCTTCCCAGGTTTTTTCTTCTAAAAATTCAACATCAGTGACTCCTTGAACGGCTAGAAGTTCTTTTGTCAGCTCTGTGCGATCCATTTGATACGTGTTGGGGCCGGGGGGAAGATTCACATAAATCGTGCATAATCGACCGTCTTCCGGATTGGGACGATTATCGCGAGTCGTAATCAGGGCAAGATGACCAAAATATTCTTTGTCTAATGCTTTTGGGAAAAAGACATGGTTCGGTGCAAGCCCTTTTATTTTGCATACGGCCACGGGATAACGATAATAGCTTAAATTATCAATGCATGATTGTTCATTTTTAGTTGCATCCAATCCCATTTTTGGCCATTGCAGCGGGGAGGTAGCTAGGATTAACATATCCGCTGTGATTGTTTTCTGCTCCCCTTTTTCTGTTTGGTATTCAACGTTGACTGTATCCTTATCACGAGTAATTTTTTCAACTTGAACCGATGTTTTAACGTCAAAATCTTTCGCAATTGCTTCAATAAGCCCCTGATAACCGCCTTTAATTGATAATAAGGGTTGCTTTCCTAACAAGGCTTTAGCCAGCAATATGTCTAAAATGGTAAAACGACCGAAATACTCCAACACATAAAAGGTGGCGATATCCCGATTATCCCCATATCCAAAGGCTGGAACAAAAGCGCGGGCGAATAATGGCAATAAGGTCATCCCTTTTTCCTGAGCATAGTCTAAAAAGGGCTTTTTAAGATTTTCAGGCAGACAGGTATTATGTTTCTTGGCGTTTAAATAGGATTGATGATCATTGATAAACTGAATGTATTCTTTAACAAGTTGTAACCCATTCGATAATTTCTGAAAGCCACTTAACTGTTTAAAAAACTGGGCAAACTCAACGCTATCCTCTTGTGACTCGAGGACCAATTCATAGTCAAGCTGATTTTCATTAATCGCATCAATGACAACCCCATAATTCGGTGCCACTAATGCAGCCCCTCGTTCTGTGACTAATTCCGGATTATCAGGATCCGAATAAGAGCTACATTTCCCACCGACTTGTGCTTCCTTTTCAAGGATAACAATGGATATTTCTTTGCCTTTTTCTTTAGCAATTTGTTGCAGACGACGGGCAGCAAATACACCGCTAGGGCCTGCACCAATAATAACAACGCTTTTAGGTAACTCTTTAGCCATATCAAAATCTCCTTATATGAATAGCTTACATCGTGTCATTACTGCTTGATATTAATACTTATTGCTCCTGATGAGGTGTTTCCTTAACTCTGATTCAATAACAGGCATTCCTATAATCCCGAACACGTTTGGTTAATGGATAAAAAACTATTAATTTACATTAACTTGATTTAGTCATGATTAAAACAATAATTTCTATTTTAGTATTAATTAATTGGGCAGCGTCCATGATATGGTTATCTTAATAGCATGCTGCTATTTAAAATACGCCTCATTGACAACCAATCTTGCAACTAGCATACTGAGTACCCTTATAATAACTGGAGTACCTGATGAACATGCGAACCCTTTTATTTTCAACCATTTTTGCTTTATTAATTACCCCACTTGCGGCAGGTGCAGATAACAATTGCTTCGGCTTAATTCACTTCAGTGTGCAATCTTTTACTGGCCAATCAAACTACACATATGTCAATGCTAACTATAAGAATAGTGGGGAAGGCAGCAATTATTCTGATAGGGTCCCATTTGGGCATGCAAGTTCAGTCGCTGTTCCTTGTGGCGAGTATGACATCGCAGCAACACCAGTCGCAGGTAACATCCCTAACAATCTTATCCCAACAGGACCTATCGGTAGCCAATCTGCCGTTGGAAAATGTGTTCTTAAAGATGGCCCTCAACGACTGGATCGAAATGGCACGAGCGTGTCTATTACCTTTCCAGACGATTTTGATTGCTAATCCCTTTTAGATTGACTTTTTCGATCATGTTGTGTTATATTTGCGCATTAATGATTGGTTCTATTCGGGTGTGTTAATGACTAAGAACGATCTCGCACGCATGATTATTTTTGGAGACAGTTTATCTGACTCGGGTAATCTCGATAAAAGACGACTGTTTGGTTTATTTCCTATCCCAGGCACTGGCCTGGATAAATCAGGCGATGGTCGCTTTGCTGATGGATTAGTCTGGCCAGATTTTCTAGCGCTTTATTGGGCTGACAAAATCTTTAATCAAGCCGTTCCAAATGAAGCGCTGCGCAAAAAATTATGGGAAGCCTTTGTCAATGGCTTAATCAAACCAGAAAATGAAGTCGATATTCTCCAACATCATCTCATACGTAACTATGCCGAAGGTGGTTCAACCGCAGCAACCTATAAAATTCTGAATAGTCTGGGGGAGGATATTGAAAAGGGGATTGAGGATCTCTCCAGGGATTCGCTTGAAGGTATTTTAAAAGATGTTGAATACAGCGTTGAGAATCCAAAAGCATTACTCTCATCTTTAACCGATAGCGTCAAAAAACTCGGCGCACAAGGTATTGTCATTAATTTAGCCATACAACGGCACCAGTTTTTACAAAATGAAGCCAAGCTGCTGAAAGGTAAATCTGCTGATGACGTTAAACAATTAAAAGATGAGACGTTAATTACCGTTTGGGCCGGCGCCAATGATTTAATAACAGTTAATAAAACCCCGACAATAGACGAAGCCGATAAGGCGATAAATGCCATCATTGATCATATCCAAACCTTGCAAAACCATGGGTATTCCCAGTTTGCCATCCTTAACTTACCTGATTTAACAAAAACACCGTTTTATCAAAAAGCCTTGGATAAAGGTGAGATAAAATCAGCTGACATCAAGGAAATTCAAAAAGTTATTCAGTACTATAACTCACGTCTTGAATCGGAATGTGCAAAGCTACAATCCAAACCCAACGTGTTTGATGTGTATACTCAGTTTAACGAGGTATATGATAATCCCCAAAAATACGGTTTTGATCCCAATCTATTAAAAAAACCGCTCTCCGATGATCCGAATTGGAAACCTACCCCCGGCATCGCACCCGCAGAAGACACCGGCGCGATGTTTTGGAATGATGTTCATCCATCCTCTAAAATGCAGGCGATTATTTGCCAAAAATTCCTAGAAAAGCTGCAAGACATTTATAGCCTGGATAACCATCTTGATGCCGTAACAAAGGTTGCAAAACAAATGGACCAAGGTGTTGTCAGTCGATTCTTTAGCTTTCTTTGGGCTAACGTGTCACAAATTTTTGTTACTTTATGGCACGGTATTAAGGGACTGTTTACAAGCGCCAAAAGCCAAACCCCATCGGTATCTACCCCAACCAGTAATGAGCCACCCCTTTCTTCATTTGCTAGCATGCTAAGTCGTCCTGATTTTGTAAAGATAGTCACAAACGACACGGATATCAGCCCCAACACAACGCATTCCCCCAGCCCAAGCCCAGCACCAACGCCTAGGGTTGAGCCAGCAAATACTGAGAGCGAACAAACACCCTCAAGCTTGCTATACTTTTGATAACGGCCCTTGACTGAGGAAAACTAATGGCCATAAAACGGATTGAGCGATGCTTGAAACTGGCTGCGTTAGCGTTTATTTTAATGGCTTCCCTGCCAAGCGCTAACGCGTGCCCCTGCTTTAATTATGATGACTTGATTCGCCAATTCCAAAATCATCAGGGCGCCACATGCCATTTGATTCATCTGGATAACAGCAACATTCTCTCAGTTCGCTTAAGCGATAAAGACCGCATTGCCAATGCGAGTTCAACCAGCTGCCAATTTACCGTCCCCTTTCGCAATATATCCAACGATTACGATGCTTACGAACGTCGTCATCAAAACTGTATTAAACAAGTGATCCGTGCGTGCAAAGGATTAAACATCGCCATCATCGGCGCTGATAATGTGTTAAAAGCAAATATGCATAACATGTAACACTTCCAGGACTTCTAAATAACTTGCTTCATGTTCCCTTCTCCCCAGACATGGGGAGAAGGTTCCCAACGGGCGGATGAGGGGTTGTTGAATCGAAGTTATTATTTTGATGAATAGCGCATGGGGCTTGAAATGCTTACTCAAATACATGAGCTTGGCTTTTTTTCATTGACTAGATAGTGATCTGTCTTTGTTCTTGCTGAATAATCGTTTGCTTTTTTCACCATATCAACCACCAGTGGCGCATATACTTGCGACGTATAGCCGCCTTCAAGGCTGTAATAAAAATTCCTAATTAAATCCGAGCTGACCGTTTGTTGCATCAGCCAATCCATCATCGACCGATAGTCATCCATCGTTAGACGTTGATATTGTTTTGCACTTGAATCCATTTCTTCCTCCGTCTTAGCAAAGTAATTCGCACACGGAGCAGGTTCTAAATCGCAAGCATCATATCCGGTGGGTGCAAAAATCGCGATGGATGAATGGGAAGAAAGTAGTTGGCCTAATTGCATTTTGATATACTCTAGCGCCGGATGGAGTGAATCATCACCCCGCTTGGTATAGGCACTTAAATCCACGAGATGATAGGATTGCTGGTCACGGGAGAAGACATGGACAGCCCCATTTTGCTCCCAGGTAAAGCCGATATTACCCAGCTTAGATTTAATGTCTTCGATGCTGTGATATGGATAAACCCTTGGATCGCACACATCGATATGAACAAATGGCAAATCCTTATCCCGACATAAGATATCATTCAACCCATCATCTCGGTTAATGTCTAGGCCAAGGATAAAAGGCATTGGCTTTTTTGTATCCGTTCCATTGCATAAATAGTAAATCATGGCTGCGGTTTTATTCAAAAGACAAAATCCGTTTCCCTTATCATAATAGGCATGATGCGTGGGCAAATTGAAAGATAGATTGATGGTTGAGACGCTGCCTACAGTTCGAACCAAATCCATTAACAATAACTCAAACGTGTCACGTTTGATTAAACAATCTTCATCTTTAGGGTATAAACAAGACGGTTTATCGCGACTCGCTTTGGCACATGCTTGAATTAAATACTCAAGATACGCTTGGCTATGGACAGACAACAATAAACGGATAACTGGATCTTTAAGCAACTTTTGAAAGCATCGTATCGCCTGTGTTGGCCTACCTTCCTTGATGGCTTTAAACAATGGGAAAAGTGCTTGATAGTTTTTCTCACACCATGTCTGCTGGCCTAGCTCAGTTTGGCGCACTAAATCCAAAAAATTAGGAACTTGCTTTTGCAAATGTTGTTTTATTTGTCCAAGCCGGTATCCTTGCGATGATTCCTCCTCATCCCCCCCTGCAGGCAGTAGATTGAAACGTGAGGTATCCTCTGGTAAATGCATTGCCAATTGACGGACTGTTTGTTGTTGTTCTTCTTCTGGCATTCTGAAAAATTTCCCTGATCGAAGCACGGATATTCCTTATTCGTTAATGATGAACTTAAGCCTAATCAACCTTAGCGCTAAAGGATGACTAGATCAAATTTTCCCAGCTCCGCTAATTTTGCCACCCCGCCTGGTTTAGCAACCAACAAATAGCGACTAAGCACACTCTCATTGATTAATTGGATGGTTTCCTCCATAAAAGAATTTTGGCAGTCAAGCTGTGATAAATTGTAGTCATAAATAAACGGGGATTGAATCGGTTGAGGATGGTCAATCAGCGCCATATCAAAATCATGCCATTTGCATAGGTTCATTAATTGATGGGATGCGTCTGGATCATACTCAACCGTATAAATTGTCTTTTTAACGGTCTTTGGCTTTTGATTTTGGCCGAGGTGATCGGCCATCATTGCCAAATAATGGTCAAGCGCTGGGGTAACCAAATCCACTTCCTTGCCCTTTTCATCGTGGGTGCGCACTTGAATGATTTGCTTAAATAATGGTAACGCTTCAAAGGCAGCCATTTCTGCAAAAGACATGGGGCCCCCTTGAAATGCCAATGTCCCTTTGCTGGCTGAAGATAGCCGTTGATAATAAGCCGGCTTTTTCCCACTCAAATAGCGCTTCGCATTCACATGGTGACCAACAAGCTGTGAAACCGTGGGAGAAAACCCCATTTCAAGCAATAACCGAGCACCAATCCATTCATGATTTATCACTCCAAGCTCGGCCATCTGCGGTTGTGGGGTCGTCAAAGCAACATGCCCTATGTCATGCAACAAGCTGGCAATGATAATCTCATGCGAATGACCGCACTTCTGTGCAAAATACGCACATTGAAGCGCATGCTCTAGCTGAGATACTGCTTCGCCAATATAATCCATCGCCTCAAATTGGTGTAAGATGTCCTTAATGCGCCTCAGTTGATCCTCATTCATCCGCCGTCACCCCAATTGGGTTTGCAACATTATAGATGGAAGCCCCTGCTGAATAATCGGTGTTTGGTAGCCGTTCACAATTTTGGGGAAAATGCTGACGCTTATCGGCAAAATAGTCTTCTCGCTTAGAACCGCCTTCTGATAGCCGATTGTAAGTAATAAAGAAAGCGCGCCGTGATCGATGACTATGGTTGGCTTCCGAATAATGGGGTAAATACGAATCAAATAACACCACATCACCCGGCTTGGTTAACAACGGTTGCCACGAAAATTGTTGAACCCATTCATCGGCAATGGAGCCATCTTTTTTTTGCGGCAAAGTCTGTTTGCCATGCTGATAGTTTGTTGCAATTTTTAAACAGCCATTTTCCAGAGTTGCCTCATCAATAGCCACCATCATGGTGATATGATAGGTTTGCTTAAAGGTGATAAAAGCCGGTGCATCCTGATGGGGGGTGAAGCCATTTCCGCCCGGTAATTTCACGTTGATCTTTTCTTTAAATAAGCATGCTTCATCCCCCATCAACTGTGATAACAACGCAAGAGTCCTTTTCCCTCGAGCGAGTTCGTTGACATCCGAGTGGTATTGGAGGATGTTCTCAACTCGACAAAGTTGGGACTGCCCTTTTTGATTGGTTTCATAATATTTCATCCACTTCCCCGGCGCATCTGGCCACGTCATAATGTCATTACACCAAGACACTAACGCTTCGATATCTTCGATGAAGTTCGTTAATATCAAGTAGCGATTTTGTTGCCAGAAGGCTTGTTGCTCGTCACTTAACAGGTATTGCATCGGATTCTCCTTGAATGGATGGCATGTCTGTCAAAAAGTTGGTTAAGTTGTACCCGATCAGAAGGGTTAACGATAATAAGGCTAACGTCTTATAAATATCCAACGTATGCATCAACCAGGGTAAAAACAAGGTGCCAACTACCGCGCCAAGCTTTCCAAAGCCACTGGCTAATCCATGCCCTGTTGCTTTAATGGCAGGTGGATAAATGACTGTTGGCAAATAATAGGTGGTGATCCCTGGACCAAAATTGATGAAAAAGTTAAATAGCGCAAATCCGAAAAATACCATGGCGAAGGACGGATTGACCGCCATGCATACCATCCCAGCAAATCCCATGGCAAAGCCAAGTTTTTGTAATGATACTAAGTTGACTCGCTGAATGACAAAAATCACACTAAAAGCACCTAGCATAATGAATGAATTGAAAAATAATGTCGACCGAATCACATCGGGTGCATTTTCAAGAAAATTAGCCCCCGAGCTAATGTGCAAGGCATGTAATATGGTAGGGGTGAAAAGACCAATCCCATAATAGGCAATGTCCATAAAAAACCAGCAGGCACATAATGCGATCGTTTTACTGAAATATTGATTGGATAAAACGCGATGATATTGTTTCGGTTCCTTTGCCAAAAGGCGTTGTTGTGCTCGCCAAGTTAAACTTTCCGGTAAACGCGCGCGCAAGGCTAAACCGACCATCGCTGGGAAGGCCCCTAAAGCAAAGAGAAAGCGCCAGGCATCAAGGTGGGGATACAGGGAAAAAACACCCCATGCAACCAACGCACCGACCGGTGATGCTAAACAATTGACAAACATCACGAAAGCCATCGCTTTCGCCCGTTTGCTTGGCTCAATCATCTCCGCCAAATAGGCTGCAACGATGGGGTAATCCGCACCAACACCAAATCCAATGAAGAAACGAAACAGACATAAGGAAGGCAAATCCCAAGCTAAGGCGGATAGCACAGCAATGATAACAAAAAAGATTAAGTTGGCCACTAACATGCCTTTTCGACCAACTTTGTCAGCAACCCGGCCCATGATAATAGCCCCGGTCATTGCCCCCAACGGCGCGACAGCCTGAATTAAACCCTGCATGAGTGGGGTGGGATGAAATTGCTGGGTTATAAAAGGCTCAGCAATGGCACTGATATATAAATCGTACCCATCGATGAACAAACCCAAAGCACAGACACAGCAAACCAAACGTCCAAGTTGTTTCGAGTGCATCCTTCACTGCCAACTGCGAAAATCATAGCATACGCAATTTGGTGTAAATTGCAACTCGGATTTCAGGGGGTGATCTCGTTTTTAGCCACACCAACAGAACGTTACGTGCCCGCGCCCGTGCCCGTGCCCGTGTCCGTGCCCGTGTCCGTGTCCGTGCCCGTGTCCGTTTTTTTGTAATTACTATTTCTAACCATTTTAATGAGCATAGAAACAAGCAGAAAGGATTTTTTTCTATCATTTAGCTTCCCTTTCTTGATAAAAATCAAGTATCTTGGGCAATGCTAACAGCTCATTCAATTCCTTAAATACCGGGCACGGGCACGGACACGGGCGCGGGCACGTAACGTTCAATGATATTTTGTCCCATAGTATATACCCAGACTAATACTTGCAATGACACCCTGGATGGGTATATAACTAAATGAGCAACTTTTCAAATCCAGGATTGAAAAATGGATAGTTCTATCATGGTGTTGGCGGTACCTGTTTTCATGATACTCATTCTTGTCGAATTTTATGCCTCTTTTCGCAACAAGACTGACCGTTATAACCTCAATGATTCATTAAACAATATTAGCACTGGCATTGTGGAAGAAATTGCCGCTTTACCGATGAAAATTGTCATTCTTGTTGTCTACCATTATTTATACCTTCATTATGGCTATTGGCAGCTGGATGGTTCGACTTGGATCAGCTGGTTTGTTGCCTGGATAGGTGTGGATTTTTGTTATTATTGGTTCCACCGATGCAGCCATCGGTGTGCATTTTTATGGATTGGCCACTCAGTTCATCACCAAAGCACTTATTATAACTTATCCGTTGCCCTAAGACAGGGTGTGGTTCAAGCCATGACATCCTGGGTCTTTTTTTTACCCTTGGCTATGCTGGGTGTTTCGCCGATTGTCTTTGGCATTATGTATACGTTTAACACCATCTATCAATTTTGGATTCATACTCAATCCATCCAACAATTAGGTTGGTTAGAAAAGGTATTTAACACGCCCTCACACCATCGCGTCCATCATGGTACAAATCCCCAATACATTGATAAAAATTATGCGGGTAGTTTGATTATTTGGGATAAACTCTTTGGCACCTTTGAGCCTGAAGACGAAGCAGTCACCTATGGCGTTACCGATCCGTTGGATTCGTGGAACCCCTTTTATGCCAATATCAAAGTGATTAAAGATGTTCTTTTCTATTCCCATTATTTACCAACTTGGCATGAGAAAATCCTCGCATTTATTATGCCACCGGAATGGGTGGTCAACGCTGCGGGACGTGCGAACTCAACCATTTATAAACCATTGCACTCCCCGAATTTAAAAACCATCTCAACTCTGAAGCAAATTAGCTTAACGGTACTTGCGATTGGGCTGTATTTTATCCTAATGACCCAGTATCAAACCAATCTAGTGGTATGCACTGCGGCACTATTACCCTTGTTAGGCACTTTATATTGGCAAGGGAAAATAGCCGATGGAAACAAAGGCCCGTTGGTTATTATTCCCTCTTCTATTGCCTAAAGGAACGAATCATCCTTTTTGATCGAACTTAAAACAACTTTTTCCGTTTAAAATAATAGAGCATAGCACCCGCAATACCGGTCATGATAATTAAGACTATGGGGTAACCATAACGCCAACTGAGCTCTGGCATGTATTTAAAATTCATGCCATACAATCCAACAATGAAGGTGAGCGGAATGAATAAACTAGCAAATATGGTTAGAATTTTCATCGTCTCATTCATTCGGTTGTTTTGAAATGATAAATACATATCCAGTATGCTCTTAGTTAACTCTCGTTGTAAGTCAACTTCTTCAATCAATCGAATGCAATGATCATGAAGATCCAGGAGATACAATTCAAATTTCTTCATAGGCCTGTTTCCACTTTCCTTGATTAACAAATGAATAACATCTCGGATGGGAGCAATGGTTTTACGCATAATGATGGTTTGTCGTTTAAAGGCATACAAATGTTGAATGGGAATTTTCTTGGAATCTTCTAAAATATGGCTTTCAATCGTTTCTAGCTGCTTTGCGGTATGTTCAACCGTATGAAAGTAATCATCGATGATGGTATCTAAGAGCAAATAAAGCAGATAATCACTTCCTTTTTGCCGTATCAGGGATGGCTCTGCCATGACGCGAGTATAAAGCGATTTAAAATCATAACTTTCTGTTTCACGAATACTGATGACAAAATTATTTTCTATCATTAAGCTAAGCTGCTCTGAGCCAATGGTAAATTGATCTTTGTTGTCAGGCTTTAGTAATTTAACGACGATATATAAGCAATCATCAATTACCTCCAATTTTGGCCGTTGTCTTGTATTAAAAACATCTTCTATAAACAATGGATGGATTTTGAATTCAGTTAGTACTTGCTGAATAGTCGAGATTTCTTCTAAGCCACAGATATCAATCCATACATGCATCCCATCTTCAATTGCCTTGAAAACTGCCTCTTTATCAAAAACTTCATAAGCTTGGTATGTCTGCTTATCATAAACAAATATATGAAAGCAGGTTTTTTTTGGCGGCTGCTTGCCAATATAAACGACTGTGCCAGGGAGCATGCCTTTTTTGGAAGAAGAATGTTGATGATGAGTTCCCATAATTCGCCATGATAATTATCCGATTATCAAAGTGTTACAAACCGCTTAGTCCTTGTCAAATGCTTGGATAAATAACCGATTTAATCTTTCCATGTCGAATATTGATTGATTTGTTGGGTATTCACTTTTATGATGACGCTTTTACAGGAGTAATCAAAATGGCATTTGAAGAAGAATTAGCACAAACCAAACAACAGCAATCCGCCTTACAAAAAAGCTGGTTGGCTTTGCGTAACAATGATACCAATCTATTCGCAGCACTCGGTGCAGGGTTAGCATTTGCTTTGTTTAAAAGACCCGTATTTACTTTTTTTTCTGGCTTTTTTGGCGGCTATTCTTATCTCAAAAGAGAAGGCCTTGTTGCCGATGTCAATTCTCAACAAACTACGTTTTATAGTAGCTATCGCAAGATGATGCAACAAGGTGGTGTTGATAAGTTAAATAACCCCGATGTTCTCGAATTAACAGACACGGTTGCTAGAAACACCTCCTTAAAAAATGTTCAGACTTGGGCAGACACCGACATTGAAGCACAAAATTCCGGTTGGTTTTTTTGGCGACGTGCCGCCGTATCCCCTGATACCCAATCAAAATTAGCGCAATTGTATGCTAAAACACCCGATACAACTGACTTACAATTAAAAGATGTCAATCTAACGAAAATGCGGGGGGATGTTTTACAGCGAAGTCAGTCCTTTTTCGAGAATCTTCCTAAGACTATCGAAGAATGGAAGAGCTATATCCCTACCAATAAATAACATTTTTAAATCATCTTCCCCATGAGGTTAATTTGATGAAGTTACTTGAACCCTGCCAATTAAATCACCTGATCACCTTAAAAAACCATATTGTCATGGCACCCATGACCCGAAATATGGCCGACGATCATTTGGTTCCCACCCAAGCGATGGCTGATTACTATGCTCGTCGAGCGGGGGCTGGATTGGTAATCACCGAGGGGACAATCATCCGTCCAGATGGAAGAGGGTATAGCAACACCCCCGGAATCTACAGCCAAGACCAGATCGCTGGCTGGAAGACCGTCACCGATCAAGTCCATGCCCAAGGGGGCCTAATTTTTTGCCAAATTTGGCATGTTGGCCGGGTGAGTCATCCGCTATTTTTAAATGGCGACCTTCCTCTTGGCCCATCGGAAACCACCATGTCGGGTAAAATAAAGCGGGCAGAAGGATTGTATTATGGTAAAAATCGCGCCCTTAGCATTCAAGAAATACTTGGGTTAGTGACAGCTTATGCCAAAGCGGCACAAAATGCCCGGGATGCAGGCTTTGATGGCGTCGAAATCCACGCAGCCAATGGTTATCTTATCGATCAGTTTTTGCATCACGCCACTAACTTAAGAACCGATAATTACGGTCAAACAGCTGAAAACATGGCCAAATTCGCGGTAGATATTGTCAAAGCCTGCGGTGAAGCAATCGGTTTTGAACGCGTTGGCATACGCCTCTCCCCTGCCGCCTATTTAAATGAAATTGAAGAAGATCATCGAGATGAAGCTGTTTTTGTGGCACTACTGAATGCATTAAACAAGTTGCCGATTGCCTATGTGCATACCGGGAATTTCGACGATAGTCTGAATTATTCTTCAATCGGAGGTAGAACCATGACCTCTTTTATGCGCCAACATTATCAAGGAAAATTGGTTGCCTGTGGCAGTTATGCTATCGAAAAAGCAGAACAAGGCATTCAACAAAACGCGTTTGATTGTGTTGCCATCGGCCGACGATTCATCGCTAACCCAAATTTGGTCGAAAAAATCCAAAAAGGTCTAGATTTGATTGACTATAGTCCGGATATGTTGACGTCACTGAATTAGTTTTAAGTCGGAAGGCGTTAGGAACACGCCCTAAAGCACCTTTTTTCGAATAGTTGATTTCTTGGCAAATGACAAACACATTTAAACAACTCCTACAAGAAGTAAGGCAATGCACCATCTGCCAACCGTATTTGCCACTTGGGCCGCGACCCGTTTTGCAAATGCATCCGGATGCAACCATCTTAGTCGTGGGCCAAGCGCCAGGCAGACGCGTCCATGAAACGGGGCTGCCTTTTAATGATCCCAGCGGCGACCGACTCCGAAACTGGATGGGCATTGGCCGAGATATTTTTTATGATGAGACGAAATTAGCCATCTTACCGATGGGATTTTGTTACCCAGGAACAGGGGCATCGGGCGATTTACCCCCAAGACCAGAATGTGCCCGACATTGGCGAGCAACGCTACTTGGGCAATTGCCCAATATCCAGCTGACGTTAGCGATTGGCCAGTATGCGATTGCCTATCATATCCCTGACAGCAAACACCACAAAACGCTGACTGAAACAGTCAAAAACTGGCAAGCATACTGGCCCAAAATCCTTCCCCTGCCCCATCCAAGTCCACGCAACAACCGTTGGTTAAAGAACAATCCTTGGTTTGAGCAGGAGGTTATCCCATTATTACAAAAGCGTATTCAGGACGTGTTATGCAAAACTTAATTGGGCGTTTTGTTCTTTGTACGTGACAATTTTTATAATATCTTGTCGCAGCGAGCATCGCGAAGCAATGCAGATCGATGCATCTATCAACATTGTCCTGGATTGCTTCGCAAAGCTTGCAACGACGGGCCTATTAAGTTGTTAAGTATCAAAAGCCATTTATATTGCGAATCGCTATTGCACCTAACCCCACCGCAATTAATTCCATTGTTTTGCGACTGGGCAAATTCTTAGCAAAGAAATGGGTGCAATCGGATAAAGTCATGGTAGCCACATCCTTGGTCAATTTCTCCAGTTCCTTCGAAGTGACTAATATTTCTTCTTTTGGCACTAATTCAAGCTGTGGCTGTTGTTTGATTTGAGACTGTTCTATTTTCTGGCGAATACCGGTTTGCTCGCGACTAATTTGCTCAGCTTGCTGATAAAGAGTAAGAAGATAAAGACCTGAGTTGGTTTGCTCGCCCAATTCTTGACGAAGATCCTCATCTGCTTGCTGACATGTCTTTTCAGCTTCTTCAATCTGCTTGGCCAGTGGAGAGACATAAACCCATTGTATTAGCCAGTAGAAAAAGCGGCTAAACAAACCTTGCTTTTGCCATTGTTTATGCTTTTCTTGAGATTGTTGCATCGATAAATGAAACGCTGAGAGCTTACCGGTTAATCGATAGATTTTGTCGATAGTCAGCCGCATTTTCTCATTAAGTGCCGACAAAGATTGTTGCCATTGTGTGACCTCATCCGGTTGATTAAGCTTACTCAATGCGTTGCTGGGTGGCTCGATTGGTAACATCGTCAAAACCCGTTGGACATAATCCTTTATCGGTTCGTTATCTTGCTTGAGCAGCTGTTCATCAATCAGCTCAATCGATTGGCTTTGGCAGTAGGATTTTATTTGTGAAAGCATCGCCAGCGCTTGAATTTTGGTCGTTGGCTTTTTGGTTTCAATACCCTCGACTACCATCGATCGAAACCAATTTATTACCCCCTGGTACTCAACCTGTGCATAATTACTAAGGTGCTGATAATACAATATCGCAAATATCAAGCTCGCTCTATCGGTCACTTTTGGTAAATAATACGAATAGGACTTTCCTTGATAATCGTAAGTAATCAGGTTGTTAAAATTTTTAGAAGCTTCGTGCAAAGAATTTGAAACCCCCTTGATTTTAGTTAGCACCATTCTCTCAATGGACTCACCAATCTCAACCATGCTGGTTGCAGTTTGTATTATTTGCGGGTCCAGTTTTTCAGTCACAGGATGGGGTAATTGATTCAGGCTATCTTGGAGTTGCTGCCAATAGGTGGTCATTGAAATCATGATTAATGCTCCTTATTATCGAAAACCAACCTCTCACTGCGATACTATCAGGACTTGTTAATGACTTCCATCAATTTCCCCGATCCTATAGACCTAACCTAAAATAAAAAAACCTTTGACGTGAACGTTTGCGTTTCCGTCTGCGTTACCGATCCAATACCTGCTTACCTAAAAATTAACATGAGAACACTCGCATTAGAGGAAAATTGGGTATAGATTCTTAATTATGGGAGCCAAATTATTTCGGTAACGCAGACGGAAACGCAAACGTTCACGAATGAATTCCTCTATTTTGTGCGATGCACAAAAAACTACTTGACAACTAAATTATACCCTCCTAAACTAGAATTGTGCGGTGCAACATTAGGAGAAAAAAATGAATCATGAATACTTTGAAAAATGGGGTGAGTTGTATGATAAAGTACAAAAGCCTATGCAAGCATTTGCTGAATTGAATTTAAAAGCATTGCAAGATTTAAAAAACCAAAACTTTGAAGACTTCTTCAAAGTTAAAAAGCCGGAAGATGTGATTGAATTTCAACTTAAGGCAATGGTAGAGCAAGGCAAAAAAACGCTCGATTACTGGCAAAAGTCATTCGACATCGTTCAGCAATCCGCTAAAGAGTTCAGCAAAGATATCCATGTGAAGAAAGAAAAAGATAAATAATTTGTATTGCTATGCTTAATCAGGGCTTAGGCCCAGCGAAATACTCAATCAAAGTGGCGCGGATGCTTATAACGTGAAGGATACTTCCGTTATAAGCATCTTTTTTTTTGCTTGATACGTTTGTTATTGGATATGCCCTTTTTTCACCATCACATAACTTCCAGGCGCATTTTCAATCGGTTTGTATTTCCCATTTTCAACCGACCGAGCAGGCACAAATCCACCTGATTTGGATTTTAACCATTTCAACCAATAAGGCCACCAGGATCCCTGATGATGGCTTGCTTGCTTAAGCCAAGTCTGGGCATCCGCATCCAACGTTGGGTTGGTGTAGTATCCATATTTTTTCTTTGGGCTTGGTGGGTTAATAATGCCGGCAATATGACCTGAACCACCCAATACAAATTGTTTTTCACCGTTAAAAGCTAAAAAGCCATTGTATGTGGTTTGCCAAAGCGCAATATGATCTTTTTCCGTGGATACAAAAAAGGAAGGTGTATCAATCTGATGCACATCCAACGCTGTTTTACCAACGCTTAATTGATTAGGCTTAATTAAATCGTTATGCAAATACATCCACCGTAGGTATTGTGAATGCATTTTTGCAGGCAAATGCGTCGAGTCGTTGTTCCAGTACAAAATATCAAAAGGCACTGGGTTTTTACCTTGCAAATAGTTTTTAATAAAAAACGACCATATTAAATCATTGGCACGTAGTGAATTAAACGTGGTTGCCATGAAGCGGCCATCAAGATAGCCTTTTTTATTCATTTCATCTTCCAGAATCTGAATTTGATCCTCATCGATGAAGATGCCTAAATCACCTGGATCGCTAAAATCGATTAACGAAGTCAGGAATGTTGCAGACTGAACGGAATGGTCATTCTTCGCTTTTAAATAGGCCAATAAGCACGATAATAAGGTGCCACCCACACAAAACCCAAGCATATTCACTTTGGCTTGCTGAGTCTGTTGTTTAACAACCGTGAGTGCTTTCAACGCACCTTCTGTCATATAATCAAAAAATCCAACGTCTTTATGATCTTCATCGGGGTTCACCCAAGAAATCATAAACACGGTCATTCCTTTTCCAACTAAATAACGAACCAATGAATTATCCTCACTCAAGTCGAGGATATAGTATTTATTAATCCAGGGCGGAATAATTAATAAGGGGACGGCTTTGACCTTATCGGTCATTGGTGAGTATTGAATCAATTGAAATATATCGTTCTCAAAAATAACCTTGCCAGGCGTTGATGCGATATTTTTACCTACTTGAAATGCATCATAATCGGTCATTTTCACATTAAAATGGGCTTTGCCAGAGTGTAAATCTTCAAGCAAGCTTTTTAACCCTTGCAAGATGTTTTTTCCACCTGATTGCATGGTTTCTTGTAAGAGAACGGGATTAGTTTGAATGTAGTTTGATGGTGACAACGCATCGAGGTATTGTTTTGTAAAAAAGGCAATTTTTTTGGCTGTCTTTTTATCTTTATATTCCACTGAGTCAACCAGCTGTTGGATATGCTTTGCAGCTAACATGTATTGTTGCCATAGTAAATAAAAGAACGGACTGGTTGCCCAACTTTCATCAGCAAACCGTTTGTCCGGGCTTTGGGTAACTTTGCCCTCTGCCCAAAGCGACATCTGCTCACTGACTAACGACATGGCTTCTTGCCAGTAAGCCACTTGCATGCAATAGAGTTTTTCAGGATTGGAAAACATCAATTGCAAAAAATGAAAATAGTCTTCCGACAAATCAATGAATTGCTTAATGATCAGCGGCTGGGGTGTTGGCTGTTGATAAAATTCATGCACTAACTGCATGCTTTTTGATGCAATCGTTTGCATCAAATTAACCATTTCGCGATCCATTGCTTACTCTCCCTTTGCTAGGCAATTTTTGAATTGACAAGACTTATGCAAACCCCCAAGGTCATGGCAAAAAGATAGTTTCTACCAAGCAATTGGGCGTGTTTCGTAGGTCCTGATTAATCATACCATTGTCGTTAGCAAAAGATAAGGGAACTTCCTAGCGATTTATCGTGATTATAAGTAAAAAAATAATGCAATTATAATCTATTTGGTACATAATGGCTCCGAGGGAACGATGCTGATAAGCGCAATTTAACCTAGGGAGTTCCGAATGGTTACAATGCAAAACATCAAATCATTATTGGACTTAATCCATAACGAATTGGCGCAGGCGCCAGAAAAGCATGCCTATGAGCCGACATTCCCGGAAGAACGAGCCCACCTTCAGCTCAGTAATCTATTCTATGACCGCGCTGACAAATATTCTCTTGACCCAGCATTCTGGCATACTTTATTTGTGGGCGGCCAATTACCAATAGACTTTGCCCAACAAGGCGCCAATGTCGATGAGATATACCAACTAACCCGGCAATATTACCACCACCTCCAGGCGCATCGAATAGCGTATATAAAAGATAAAGAGATAGAACAATTGGCAAAAATGGCACCTCCTGACTGGAAAATGTCAATCCTTCGCCTATTTCATAAATTAATTGTCCGTGAAGTCGCTAAGAGGGGCGTTCTTTCCCAACATAGCTTGGATGCTATCATCCACCAAATCGAGCTAAAAACTCAGTTAAATACAAAACTCATTGCTGAAGAGGTCAACTTCATTGTCAAAATCAATCAACTTTTTAATGAAGAATCATTGGACAACTATATTAAAACAATCGCCCACCAAAAAGTGACTCGCGCAGTTATGCTCATGGCATCAGCGAGCGGAACCCTTGCGACAAAAAGCGCCATCCATCTGAATACCGCCAAGGCCACCCATGTCAGGAGATTGGAACAAAAGCAGCAGAGTACGGCTCGATGGCAAAATGAAGCCTACCGTCATCATTTTTTTTCGCCATCCACTTATCCGACGTTTGTTAAAGCCTATAACAATCCCAATGCAATCCAGTCTGCTTTAGAATACCTGCATTTAAGACTTGCCAAGGACAATCAAATTTATGTTCAACCAGCGCTTAATTCCTTCGATTCAAGAAACGATATTGCTCAAATCCATGCCTTGTTTGATACCAAAGTGAACAATGCAAACGCCCAACTATGCATGAAAGCGTTAAAGTCACTTTGGGAAGGTCTGTTACAAGAATCAAACTTGCAGTTTAGCAATCCCATCGATCAAATTATTGCAAATGCTTGCTTGGAGAAAATCCGCTATTATCTCAGCTTCATCAAGACCCAATATCAAGTTGAAAATCATTACACGGCAACCATGGATTTACTTTCCTTACTCATTACCAATGTACTACGGCTTCAAAAAGGCTTCCAAAAATTAGATACTTATTACACGGCCTTATTCCCACTTAGGTGTCCTGAAATTGCCATGAGTAATGTGATTAGCGCCAACAAAGGCAGAAAGGCAATGATGGCTTGTTTAAGCGGGTTACTTTACCCGGAAAAACCCGATGCCTATTTACCGGGGTTTCCATTACCCTCCGTGTATCACGATTCAGAATATGGTTATTTTGAAATTGTTGGGTTTAAAGATGCGCTGCAACATCGGGCATTAAAAGCAGATGATACCGTCCGTTATTTAGGTAGAAATAGCGAAACCTGTTTTCATTTAAAAGCAGACGTTATTACCCAATTAAAAAAGGATATGATAAACTGGTGTCAAGGGAAAACGCGCACCCTGGTACTAGACCTCACCATTGAAAAACGTCAGGACGAACTTGTTTCGTTAATAAACAGCGACGAGATTCAACATCTTATCCAAGCCAACAAGTTGCAGGTCATTATTTTTAAAAGCGAGCAGAAGCAACAAAGCCTTGGCAGTGGTAAATTCTCAGCAGGCTCTGCCTGTCTTATCGCAACACCAGCTCAGGTCACCCAATTCAACCAGCGATGCCAATCCGTTGTCTGCGATTATAATCTAGCAGCCTTTTATCGCTATTATGCCTCCGATATTACCTTGGACGTCATCGATTACCAAAGCGCACTGGCTAGCAAGCTTGCTGACTACATGAAATCCAAAATCCCTGATGCAACTATTATTGCAAATGGACCATTTATCTTGATAGGCATTGATTCTATTAATATGGTCGGACCTTTAAGCAGCGATGTCCTTCAACATGCCAATTTTAAATTACAACGTCTATGTCGGAATACTTGGCCCGTATCGGGCTCCTTCGGTTTTGCTCAAACAACCTACTCACAATGGGATATGACGATGATTCGCATCTCGGTTGGTCTAGAGCAATTTGAGGTGCTCACACAGCAATTTGACAAGGAATTTGCTTTGATGAGAAGTGAATTTGAAAGTTCAAAAAAGTCGAGCTTCAAGTACTAGGCAATATATTCGCCTCAAATATGATCACAGTGGTTTATTATAACCTATTCTCATGCTATAGTCAGATTTTCGTTCTCAGATGGAAGACGTGCCATGTATAGTTTTCTCAATACCATTCATCATTGGATAGAACATTACAAACCGTTGAATGCCATTGAGAAGAATTGCCTTCTCGATTTTAACAACCGATTAAAATCGATTCAGACCTTGGCAGAGCTTAGTACGCTATTAAACAACGTTAACCTACCCTCTGAAATACGTGAAAATCATAAATTTCGACTGAAACTAATTGAATGGAATAATTTGTGCAAAACGATTCTGATAAAGGGTAAGGAAGCAATCGAGGTACTTGATGAAATCACGGATGAAACAGGGTTAATTCAATTCTGCAAAAATCAATTATCTAATCGCAAAGCCCTTCTACATTGTCGTATTCTCACTGTATTGAATATTTTAGGCAATGCTTCCGAATTGAACCAAATGATTAGCTTGTTGAGCGAACTTCCCGACAACCCTGAACCCAAAAGTACGAATCCTGCGACGTTTGATGCAATTAAACCAACGGACGATTTGCATCAAAGTATCCTGCGACTATTACGAAATAATGCATATCAATTTAGCCGAGCTAAATCTTCCGACGAGCAATATCATTTACTAACTCAAGCAAACTCATTACTGCAATCAACCTTACTCATCCATAAAGATTGCCAAGAAGCGCTAGAGCCCATCGGCGATTTAATTTATGAAGAAACACCTTCCCCTTGTATCCTTGTGTGATGATTGGTAGCTGGGGATAGTTGATAACTCTCATACCTTTGTACCGGATATTTTTTTAACACCTCGTCGTTGCGAACGTAGTGAAGCAATCCAGATCGATACATCTTTGAACATTGTCCTGGATTGCTTCGCAAAGCTCGCAAAGGCAGGTCTATTAAAAATTGTCCGAAGCAAACGCCTATTCTCTATCCAATCAGCCTGTTAACAAAACCTTAAGCGAATCAGTTTATAATAAACGAAAGTTCATAAAAATTTGATTCGATGCGAGGCTAATCATGCCACAACAACATTCTGACAATTTCAACAGGCTTCTTAAGGGTCCCGATCCGGAACATTTGAGTGAAAAAGTCGCACCTTACCAGTTTAAAAACCCTGCCGATTTAGCAACTTTGGTGATTCAAGATAGCCTGCTCCCCAATGGCGATGCAGACGGAAATAGTATTTATGATCACCTGGCCAATTTGCTTCGGGAAGTCAATGATGCTCAGTACGGCATTGTCTCAACCTTGAATGAAAACGGCGAATGGGTTCGTGATGCCACCCAATCATTTCCTATTGAAAAACGAATTCCATCTGACCACCCTGCCATTGAAGCCAATAATGCCCTATTACGCTGCTTATCGCGCTTAAGACCCATTGATTATGCGATAGAGCATAAACATCACCCTCATAATGACAAGCTAGCAGAACAAATCCGAAACGAGCTGAAGCAAGCGCTTGCTGAACTATCCACTGGAATGCTAACCGCCGGCCAACTGGATAAAAACGATGCCATGATGCAAATCAAAACATTGGAAAAATCCTTTGACGATAAATTACTTATGGCATTGCATCAAGCAAACCTCACCAAAGGCATCGCAACGCCAAAAGAGGCAGAAGGACTGTTGGCGCATTACCGCAATCTTTCAAGCCTGATGGTCCCTGCTCGGACCATGATAACCTTAACCTATGATAAAAAGGCGAAGGTTCTTCAGCGCGAAAGCCAATACCCGGTTACTCATAAAACCGATGAGCAATTGAAAGCTATTCAAACACTCACTGATATTAACCCCTACCCAGTCGGTGAAGACAAAAACGCCCATACCACACAAAACCTTGCCATGCAGGAAGCTGATGCATTGTTTAGTCAGTTAATGGGAGCGCATGATCGCGCCCTACCCGCTCAAACAAGAAAAACCCATTTGGTGGGGGCTAAAAATGCCTTTATTGTCAAAAACGAATTATTATTTGATATTCCTTCGGATAACATCCCGGCTAATACCGATTGGAAAGGCGCCGAAGACAATACCATATGGCTAGCTAGAACCGGGGTGCCTGTCTATGTTGGTAAAGGGGAAAATGAAGCCACTATCCAACGTCATACCCGTGAAAATTTAGAGCAAATCCGCTTGGAAGCTCAACAGAGAATGGGTGGTGATCTATCAAAGATGCATATTACCACCTTAAATACTTACACCCCACTTGAAAGCCAATGGGACATGATACACCATCTCCAACAAGCGACCACGGGTGAGTCAGAAAACCAAGACGATTTAAGCTATGTGCCAACCAATATTGACGGCACGTTTCGCTTCATCGATGTTTCTAAAAACCTCTATGATGAAGAAGAACATCGTCCATGGGGAAGTGCCCCGCTCCACAAAGCTTGGCGATTATACACTGCCGCTGAAGTCATGCTGCAAGCCGTTAAAAAGGGCTTTTTAAGCGTGGTCAATTGTGCGAGCGGTCAAGACAGAACCGGAACGGCAGTTGAAAAAGCAACTCAGATATGGATGGGAGGACGTTACAAGGCCCATGGATTGGAAAATCAATCGGATAATATTGAAACCATGCGAGCCGAAGGCGGAAACGCCGCTGAGATGACCACCCATCACGTCCATGGCTCACCAGGCATGAAAGAAGAGTCGCAAGCGGGCAACACCTTTAGTCCAGAGGCATCGAAGCAGCTTTACCGAAAAAGTGCCGACACCAACAAAAAAAACCCCGTTGGCAACGTTGATTTTTTAAATGTCCCCAGTGAAGAAGCGGTTAACGAGTTTTTATTAAATCAAAATGCGTTTTCCCTTCATTTATCACAATTAAAACAACAAACACCATTAACCATTCAAATGGCAGCGGCCATCGAACAAGGGAAAAAAATCCTCGCTCAGGTTAATGAAATAACCGATGGCGCCAAAACAGTACCCCTAATCCAACAACACGTGGATAGCAAAAGCTTAGCCGATTTAAATTCAGTGATGGTGTATTGCAAAAATGCCGTTAGCCTTGATAAAGACACGAAAGCACAGGCTGAAAATGCCCGTAAACTGGCTGGATTATCCCATGCGATTTCAAAAAAGGCTTCCAAGCCTTGGAAAGCATTAGGCCTTGCTTTGTGTATCTTTGCCGCGGTCGCTTTAATAGCAGTGGGCATTCTGGGCGCATTACCAACCCATGGAGCTAGTTTAATGCTCACTCTCGTTGGAGGCCTGGGACTCCTTGCAGCGGCGGAAGAAGCGTCATCTTTATATCACAGTAGTGAAAAAGGGTTAGCCAGCTCCGTAGGGCTCTTCAAAATGAAGACAGATGACTTAAACCTCGTGCATCCCATTGCAGATGAAAAACCACTTGACTCAGAGGAGATACCCCCCGATCAACCAAAGAAAACCTAGGGCGTTCAACCTGGCTTTGTTTTGACTAAAATGGTCATTTTTGATATCCTCTCCTTTTTGTAATTGAGAGTTCTCCATGACAATCTATATTCTGAGTGATTTCGACGGCACCATCACCCCAACGGAAGGGAAACAAGTCGTATCTTCCGGGTTTTATAAAACACTATTAAAGCAAGGCGGTGCAATCAATTACGCTTTGGATCAGTTAGTTGATAATGTTGGGGACAAATTCACTCAAGAATTTGGTGAGTATTGGCCAAACCCGGACTACAAAGGTCACTATGGCCACATTTTAATTCCAGAAAACGCCGTTACCGTATTACACCAACTACTGAGCAATAAAGATATTTATTTTCGCATCCTCACCCGCAATCGTCCCGACTATATCCAGGCCTTATTAAAATACCAAGGTTTTAGTAAAGAAGAGATTGCTAAAATCAACATTGAACATGGGAACAAATCCCATACTGCTAAGCTAGAACGCATTATCCCGCCATCTAAGCAATATGCAAGCGATGTCAACGTCTTTGCCCTCGATGATAGCTTGGACGATTTATATGCCATGGGATACGGCCTTAAAGAAATCGGTTATATCCCAGAAAATACCAAAACGTTAATCATTAAAAAAGACCGCATCACCCCAATTGGACAGGTTGTATTTTTAAATAAAGACCAAGGCCAATTTGATTGGGAGGCGATTCGTCAAATGATCACCCAAAAGGCAACATGTGAGTCCATTTTATCCGCCATGGATAACTTAGCCAGTCAACTGACAACAGATTACTCTCCAGAAAAACAAGCCATTCTTAACATCAAGAGTCAGCTAATACAAATACAACAAGATAATTTGTTTCCAGCGAGTGACCATAAGCCACAATCACAAGCTATTTATCATGAATTAAATAACTTACTATTACTTCAAGCTAAACAACTTGACACCCATCTGAGATGGCAGGATGCGTTAGTTAACCTGGTGAAATCCTTTTTAGCCCTATTTTTTGGACCATCGAAGCAACTTAACGCATTCAATCCAGAAGATAGGCAACGATTCTTTTATCCACGTGAATCAGAAACGCGTCAAGAAGTGACCCAGTTGATGACCCAATTTGGACAAGCTTTGGCATAGTCGACGCTTGATTGATCACAGAAGTTGGAAGGATCAGCAACTATCGCCTCACATCCATTGCACTGTAGGCCCATTTTGATAAACTAAGCTAATTGAATGGCAAAGCATTGGAACACGATATTATGATCACTGTTTATCCTTATGACTCACTGGGTTATGCCAACTATGGCTGGTTGAAAACACACCATCACTTCAGCTTTGCAGAGTACCATAATCCTAACCGCATGGGTTTTGGCACCTTACGCGTGATCAATGATGATACGATATCACCCGGCACGGGGTTTGATTTGCATTCCCACCGGGACATGGAAATTATCACCTATGTTCGCCAAGGCGCAATAACCCATGATGATAACCATGGCAATCAGGGCAAGACAAAGGCCGGAAATGTGCAAGTGATGAGTGCCGGAACTGGCATTTCACACGCGGAATCCAATGAAGAATCTGAAAAAACGATAGTGTATCAAATATGGATTAAGCCTCGCCGCAAAGATTTGCCCCCCAAATGGTTGACCCATTCCTTTCCAACCATGGCTGTGAAGGACAAGCTTCATCTGCTCGTCTCCGGTGATGGCGCAGCACCTTTAACAATCAATCAAGATGCCTATATCTATGCCGGCACGTTATCCCAGGGGCAAAAAATTAAGCATCCCATCCATCATCAAGCTTATGTGCTCGCTTCAAAAGGGTCGTTTACCCTGGATAAACACACGCTCAATCAGGGTGATGGTGCAGAAGTCATCAATCAAACGATGATCACCATTACGGCTAACGAAGCATGTGAAATATTAATCATTGATGTCCCCTCTGACTAAGTGAAGTTGACAGCTTGGTTCCAAGTTAGCTAGGGGGTATATCAACGGAAACTGAGTAAACCAAACTATTGATTACTTGGGGATGCCCCATGATTTTCCTGGTTTTCAAGCGCGTCTAGCTCACCTTTAGCTGTATTCAGCCCTTCAAATGATTGCGGCCTGATTAAGCGATATTGATTTTTTTCAGCTAAAAACAAATTAGCAATACTGCAAAGGATATTTAGGAAAAAAGCTTTCCATGTGGGTGCTTTATCAAATTGAGGCAATGCATCTAATACGATGCCCTTCATGTCAGTTTGTAGCTTTTTCTTATTAATTTTGTTCGTTTCGAATTGCGTGTAAACCTGATTTAACTGGTTATAGACACCTTGGGCAGATTCTTTGATAGCAGGATTTTCTTCTTGGTTAATTTTCTTCTGCAATTTTAACAACATTGATTTGATTTTTTCGCTGATTCGCCGAGTTTCCTCATCAACCCTTTTTTCTGCCTCGATAGGAGAAGAAGGCGATTCAGGAACAGAGACAACAGAGGGCGGTACTTTGCCGATGGGTGTTTCCACTACCGAAACAGCCGGCGGTTTACTGGATAATGTTTTACCACTTGCCAAGTTTGAATCTATCCCGTGCGGGGATGTGGGCATCGATTCGGCTCTAGGCGCCCTCGTTTCAACCGAAGGGGACGCTGGATGTTTCAGCGCCGCTGGTTTTTCTATCCAACCCTGCTTGGCATACTGCTTAGCCAAACTACCATGCAATTCCAACCCACCCCCAATGGATGCAGCTTTATGGAATTTCACTCTGCCTGCGCTATACAATGCTTGCAACTGAGAATAATAGAGCCCATCTTGATGACCCTTGAATTTAATTTCGGGGATATTCTCATGCACCCAAATATCAGATGGCGAGTGAACTTCAAATCCATATAAATGAAATCTACCCTCCCCCAAATCAATAAAGCGCATGTAATAACCTGGCGCGAGCGTATAGATATCCACCGGTCCATTGAGGACTTTAACGCTAGTCTTGTGTTCCCCGGATAGGCTTGAGCAAACCTCAAACGCAGCTCCGCTCAGGATCATTGATGACGCTTGGGAGTAATACTCCTCCAAACTAAGCACATAGCCCATGGTCTTCACCGTTAGTAGGTTAGAAGATATCATGCTATCTATAGTTTAAATATAACACTATATGGTTAAGATAATATTAACAACATGTTCTTTGAAATGGGCAATCTCTATGCAGGAAAAAAAAACACCGAACTAATACGTTCCCGTGAGCGGGCACTGGCAAATATTAGATATGAGTTTTTGTCCTGTAAAAAGGTAAAATTTCTTTGTACCGGACAATTTTTTAAAAGCACCGTCGTTGCGAGCTTTGCGAAGCAATCCAGTTCGATCTCTGAACAGAAATCTGTTCTAGATTGCTTCGCAAAGCTCGCAAAGACGGCTTTTTTAAAAAATTGTCCGGTACAAAGCTAAAATTTATAAAAACCAAATTTTCTTAATCTTAGCTTAAGCATTCTCTTGCTATAATTGCGGCATTATTAAACATAATACGATATATAATTTCATTATGACTCAATACCTTGCTAATCTTATTAATCATCTTAGAAATGATGAACCGTCCCCTAAGAAAGATCACCACCTATTTTTACTCGGAACAGCTGTCAATTATATCGATAAGCCGATTAATGAAAAAGATAATCATTTTTACATCCGAGGGGAGACGTTCTCCTATACCGCTCAACTGACCAGTCTTTTATTGGATGAAGCAAAAGATGTGATAAAAAATCAGGATGCTGATATCAAAAATTCTGATAACTACGCACATCCCTATCACTCGCCTTCTGTCGATGTGATAAATGGTTCTGATACGCCAGGATTTGAAACAGGGGATAGACTTGCTAAAGCACTGATGCTAGCCCTTGATGCGGTGGCACAAGGCAAAGATCGCCTCCACATTTCAGGGTTTAGCCGTGGTGGTGTCCAAGCAATCGTATTGACCCATGAATTGGAAAGGGTCATGAACATGCTGTCGGAAGATTTAAAAAAAGACCCTAAAGAGCGGCGATCATTAGCCCAAATCATTGCCCATAGCTCTAGCGTTCCCGGACTGAGCGTCATCAAAGATCCCAGTTATACAAGGCAATCACTCCAACTATTAACCAATGTCCAAGAGTTAAATACTACCAATAAGACAGAAAACGATGCCGAAGAACAAATAAAAACAAAACTATTAACAAATCTTACTAACATGAAAGTTGATTTGTTTGTTCTTGACCCAGTTCCAGGTGGAAATTTTGGCAAAGTCGTTCGTATCGGATGGCAAGAGGATAAGCACTTTTATACATTGCCTAAGTTTGTTGAGAAAAGACAAGAATTTGTTCAGCAACATGAAACATCCAACTGCTTTAAGCCAATTGTACCAATAGGCATGCCCTATGAAGTCATTCCCGGTTGTCACGGCACAGCCGATGGCAATCAATACGACGATAATAGTGAGCTTATTCCAAACGACCTTGGCGAAGTTTCTGGCGCACAGGATTTGGTATTACGTCGCTGGATAGACTTTACTTTTGCAAAAACTCAACCCAAAGAAAAGATTGACTTAGGCCACCCCTTATTGGATTGCGTTATCAATGAATATATGGATGCCGATGACACACAGCGAAATCTAATACTGCTTGAGAATTATAAACAAATAAAGAAAAATTTTCCTGCATTTGAGTTTCTTGCTACCAGAAATTATACTGGACTCGGTCGATACATGGCTTTACGCCAAGTTCACTTTCATCAGCGTGGTAATACGCCCATCACCGATCTCGATGCACATGGCGGTGGACAGTTTTTAAATCTTCAACATGTCCAACTATGGATGTCACAAAAATTCAACTCTTTTGATTTCTTTAATAAAACATTACCCCAACAGGTTGAATGGATACAACATAATATCGAAAACGCTTTCAAAAAGCCTAACAGTGAAATCGATCTAAATAGTTCTTTTGTTGAAGATGAAAACTATATGATGGCTAAGCTCATGGTCAATGAGAAAAATAATGATTTAGTTAAAGAATCATTATCATTTTTGGTTAACACGGTCACTCAAACTTATCTAAGAAATCATTTAAGCTCTAATGAAATCGAAATCTGTAAGCGATGTGTTGTTGAAACATTTGAGGTGTTGGATAAGGCAAAAAAATCTGACAATTTAAGCCCTAAATTAGTGACAATGGCAAAGTCAATGTATGAAAACATACGGCATGACCTCACCGAGACCCTGGTAGCGCATCAAAACTCAACGCTTTCGTTATCTCGAAAACTATTCCAAGAGAAAAAAATATTACAGGCAGACAGTAGCAGTTCATCGGAAACACCCATTAGCTGGCTTACAAACACCCAAAAAGCCATCAATGATTTAGACCGATTAAAAGAACAAATTTCAGTCTTAGAATCATTGTGTGATCAAGATAGACTGAATGTATCATGGAATAACATTTTACCGAATTTTACACGTGAAGAGGGAAACAAAGACATTGATTTTCTTAAGCGCCAAGAACTTTTGTTTGACTATATTGAACAACAACAGACGTTGCTTAAGGCGTTTGCCAGTGACGTGCTAAAAATGATACCCAATGCATTAGAGAAGAAACCAGAAGCACTTGACCAGAAATTTTATTCAAGCATTCTTCCTGTTGCCAGTGTTGAAAAAAATCGCTTGATCCTTCAACAATTATTTGAAAAGTGCGAACAAGCTAAAAAAGCGATTGAAGCGGCTGAGCTTGATATAGAGCAGCTAAATCAAAGCCATCAAAAGTTGGTTGAAGAGTATCGAGAGCAAACCCAACAACTGGAACATATACAGGAGTCATTGCAAACCACTCAGGAATCCTTGCAGAAGTCTGAAACAGAAAAAGGAAAGTTGGCGCAAAAAGTACTGACACTTGAGGAAGACATTTCTCAACTCGGAGAGAAGCTTAAACAGGCTAATCAGTCTTATGACAATTCTCAAAAAACGCTTGAGCAAGTTACCCTTGAGTTGCAAAGCAAAAGAAAACAATTCGAAGAGAACAAAGAGCATGAAGGCCAAATCGGCAAAAAAATGGAACAAAGCATCTTGGAAAAAGAACAATTACAGAAAAAGTTAGAAACAATTCAAAGCCCCATGGAAAAAGAAGCCGCGGCTAAAGTCCACGCTTTATTAAATCTAAGTCGCGCCTATTTGACCCATTTAGAAAGCCGTGTTGATACGTCTGATTTGTGGAAAACGAAAAAAACAGCTGTCGAAAACATGATAAACATTCTGACAAATAATGAGAATTTACCCACCGAGCAACTCAGCCAATTCAATAAACAATTGCATAATACCCAGGAAAAATTGAAAGCACACCGGGATCCGGCATGGCGTCGATTTTTCAGGGACTGCATACGGATCGTGGCTATCGCAATCAGTGGTGTTGGCTTCTACCGGATGATAACAGGTCAGTCACCTCATTTCTTTAAACCAAGCCATGGCGAACAATTTGTGGAAGATGCTGCCGCCTATGTCCCTTCATCGGTTAAAGATGCTCCCTAGAGCTCCTCAGCACCCGCTATCTTCAATTGGGATTGATAAACCCCTCTCCCCGTTCACACCCCTACCCTGGTGTGACCGGTACATAGGTAACAAACTTGACCGGATACATCGGTAACAAAACTGTATCATATTTTATACATTTTTTGTTCCCTATCATT
>NZ_CAXMZT010000011.1:0-129128 GCF_964199965.1 Legionella sp. W05-934-2
TCCAAGAAAGTGTTTAGGGTATAAAATGCCTAAGGAAGTGTTTATACAGCAGTATAAAAATGATTGTCGCATTTGGAGCTAGAATGCGCCCATTATTGAAACGGCGAGAACCCTTGATTTTATTGGTCGGGACGGAAGGATTTGAACCTTCGACCCCTAGCACCCCATTCTGTAGTTAATGGTTCAAAATGGAATATCACTTTCAGACTATTATAACACAACATCCTTGAAATAAAAGGATTTTAAGCATATCATAAGTATCAATCGATAACATCTGATAACAACCCAGAACACCATAAAGTACCCAGCAAAGTACCCAGCAAAAAGGAAACTCATGGTCAGATTTACAGATACCTATATAAAGAACTTAAAAGCAACCGACAAACGAATTGAGAAATTCGAAGGTGATGGCTTTGGGATATTCATTTATCCCACCGGAACCAAAACATGGATATACCGTTATAAAATAGATGGGAAAAAAGATCATGTAACTTTAGGCAACTATCCTGCTGTTAGCTTATCAGATGCCAAACGTAAATTCATGGATTTAAGAGATCTAAAAAAGAACGGTAATAATCCTAAAAATATCCTGCTGACCCAAAAAGAAGAGGAAAGTTATACAGTTCAAGACCTTGTTACAAACTGGTATGACAATTACATTGTACGCCATCGCAAAAATCCAGGCCAAGTGGAGCAAATTATCAAAGCAGACATTACTCCAATGCTTGGAAGTGTAGAGGTAGAAGAGCTGAAAACAAAGGACATCACAAGAGCCCTGGATAGAATTGTTAAACGAGGCGCTCCGGTGCATGCTAATAAAGTTTTAAGTGCCCTCAAGCAAGCATTTAATTATGCAGTAAGCCGAGGGGAACTGACTACCAATACCGCAGCGAACATCCGCTCACGAGATATCGGTGGCGTTGAAAAACCAAGAGAGCGATTTTTATCCCTTGATGAAATTAAACTGGTTTGGGATTTTTTAAGTGATGGTGAGCATGGTGTATCGCTCCAAATCACTAACGCCATTAAAATTCTATTGCTTACTGGCGTTAGGACTGGCGAACTACGCATTGCCAAATGGAACGAATTCGACTTCGAAAACTCACTATGGACCATTCCCGCAGCAAACACAAAAACAGGAATAACCATGCGAGTTCACTTAACTGAATTAGTTAAGTCATTATTTATGGAATTATACAATTGCAGTATCGGATATTATGTCATAAGTGGTGTAGATGGCCATAAACCTCTCACCGACCGCGCGCTACCCCGAGCAGTAAACCGTATACAAGAAAGAATAGGCATCCCCAAATGGACACCCCACGATCTTCGCCGAACCTTTGCAACCCAGCTAGGTGAGACTCTGAATATTGATCCGGTTGTTATTGAGAAGTGTTTAGGCCATAAAATGCCTAAAATCATGGCAACTTATAACAAAAATGAGATGCTACCCCAGAGAAAAGAAGCTTTGGAAAAATGGTCAGATTATGTAACAAATTTAGTTTTCGAGAATGTAGATTTGCAAACATAAGACGTTTTTTTTGACAATGTACAACTTTATTGGTACACTTTAATATGAATAAGAAAATTGAATATATCGCTTATCAAGGCGAGTCTTTTACCATTGAATGGTACTATGACGATAATAAAACCAGTGATGCACTTGAGTACTATAACAGCTTAAATAAAGCAGAAAGAATACAGCTGTTAAAATTGCTAAAACGAATGGGAGATAATGGAGAAATTAAGGATAAGACAAAATTCAGGAATGAAGGTGATAAAATTTACGCATTTAAGCCTCAGCCTGATCGATTTTTATGTTTTTTCTGCGAGGGTAAGAAAATTGTTATTACTAATGGTTTTCGCAAGAAACAGCAAAAACTGCCTCTTAATGAAAAAGACAAGGCACTAAACAGCCGAAATGATTATATTAATCGCGTAAAGCGAGGTGAATATTATGAGTAACAAACCACTATCAACATTCGAACGAGAAATGCAAGACCCTGCATTCAAAGAGCAATTTGAAGAAGAATACCAAGAGTTCCTGTTATCCGAGATTATTCGTGAGTTAATGGAAACCAGTAAAAAAAGCGTCAGAAAACTAGCTAGCGAATCAGGTCTATCTACTACGGCAATCCAAAACCTGCGTTCTGGAATACAAGAGGATATGAAATTAACTAATTTTCTGAATGTATCCCATGCTTGTGGTTATAATATAGTCTTGGAAAAAAATGGCAAAAAAATCAGCCTGTAATAGCAATTCAATGAATAATAAACAGGCGATCATCTTGGTTATTAGAGGTGTTAGTTTATATTTCAAATGAGGCATTGATGGATTTTCAAAGTAGAGAAGAAGAATTTTATAATAGGTTTGGATTAGACACGCCTCAATTCGACAATGAAGTGCTAGAAAAATCCTTTCGAGCAGGGGTGATGAATTTCTTAGACGAACTTGATAACAATTTAGGTAAATCACAAATCAAAAGGTTCTGCAGTTGGTATGGTGAAACATATCAAGACAATATAAGCGGAAATATATATAAAATCCTATCGAAAGAACAAAATTTTAATAAATTTTTATTTAAGTTAGAAAGCGTTTTTTCACTAAACTTTGCTTTGGGCGAATCTTTATATAAGGATTTGCGCATAAAATACCAGATAGAATTATATCATTACATAAAGGAAATATTTGACAACTCCAAGCTACCGATAGGCTTTGAGCGCATTGGAGGACAGGTTATTATATTTCCCCAAGGATGTGACTTTCTAGACAAAGAACTAGTGATAAAAACCCTTAAGTATCTTGATGAAAACTCTCATAAGCACTTCAGCGATGCATTACACCATTATATGGAATCTAAATATATAAAATCTGCTGAAAGTATCAGAAGGACTGTAGAAGAATTTTTAAAATACAAGTTGGAGAGCCCAAAAGGATTAGAAAAAAATATCAGTCTCCTGCTAAATACCATTAAATCTCAATCTTTGCCTGAAATCCGAAACACTATACATAAAACTTTCGACTGCCTGGACAAATTATTTAATGAACACAGCAAACACAATGACGGAGATATAACAGAAAATGAATGTGAGTATTTAATTTACCAATCTGCTCTATTAATGAGATATGTGGATAAAGCTTTAAAAAAATAACTTCAAATTCTAGGCTCCATCAGATCAAGTCAGAACTAACTAATTCAGAGATAACTAGGATCCCAAAAACACATGATTTTAAAACAAAAACTCTACGAAAACTGATGTTCTTCGACATAAAGGTCCAAAGACGGTTTATTTATTTCTTGAAATATTTTAGTAGTTCATTATTATATTGCCTCAAAATATTTGGAGATATTAATTGTGGAGAAGAAAGCCTTTAAAGAAGCTGAGGCAGCTGAATATATAGGTATGAGCCGTTCTTTTCTCTCTCAAGATCGAGTTAATGGAACTTTGGCTAATAGAACACCAGGACCAAAATATCTAAAAATTGGTCGTTCAGTCCGTTACTTGAAAGAAGATTTAGATTTATGGCTTGAGCAGCACCGTATATAAGTTATAGAAATTTATTTTGATTGGATCTTTTATGCTTATTTATATTGTTCACTTATTTGTTTTGTTCATTTTTAATGAGCAGTCTATAATAATGAACAATTATAGTTATTAATTAAAAACTAGGTGGACCGGTTTTAATGGGGGGGGCATTACGATATTAAATAATAAAGGTCATTTAATATTCAAAAACCCATTGATACAGCTTATTACCAAAATCCAGGAACTATCCGCTTCGGTGAAGGTTTTAATGCTATTGGACAAAAATCCTTTGGACAATTACGCTTATTGCTTTTGTTAAACTCTTCAAGCATTTCTAGCATCTCATCTATACTTTTACCAGTCGCCTCCAGGCGAATATCTTTGGGAAAACTACTCTCTACCGATTGTAAACAAAAACAATTTTGTGTTTTCTGAGAACTAAAAAACTGCGTACCAAACAACTGTTTATGGCCAATACTTACTAAATATCTATCAACAGCAGCTGCCTTTAGCCATTTAGCGCCTTTATACTTTAACTGGTCTGACTTGTTGGCGAAGTAAAATGCTTGAAAATAATGATCTGGAACTTCGCCATGCTGAAAAACCATCGCTGAATCATGATAATCTGATGCCGTTTTCACACACCCTTCAGCAAAAATTTCACTGATGCGCATTCGCCGTTTATTATCACGCTCATTTAACTCCATTCTCTGTTTATCTGTCATTTTGTCAAAATCTTCTCGATCTTTTTGATCTGACACATAAATTTGATGAATTTCTTCCGAGCGTTTTTTTTGTAATTCAGAATCAGTAATGCAATTCTTTGGAGTTGCAGCAAATGATTTAATTGCGGCAAAACAAACCAATAATGCCCCGCAAAAAAACTTACATCCAAAATTCAGCATAACCTAGCCCTGTTTATTATTAATTTGTGTATGCATATTGTTTGGAATAAATATACGAAATAAATATGATTTAGTATTCTTTTCATGTTTTTCCATGGGTTTCAATTAAAATCCATGCTTTGTGCAATATGTTACAATATTATAATAGGTCAAAGTTGTTTTTTGTTACTTATTTTTGATCCATCTCAAGGAATTATCATGGATGATTTGTTAGAAGTATCCCCATCTTTATTTTTCAAATATGCTAAATCACCTCATTGGATTTGGTATGATATTCATGGTGATCAGTCCAAGAAAGAGGAACTACCGGAGCTAACAAAAAAGTTAATTGAAGGTGGTGTATTACATGAGGAAGAATATGTAGATAATTTGCAAAAAATAACAATTGATGAGAGTCTTTCTGAAGAGGAAGCAGAACAACAAACTCTCCAATATATGGAAGATGGAGCCGAGTTAATTTATCAAGGGGTGATTTCTTATATTGATGGCGATGTCAAATACAAAGGACGTCCAGACTTTTTAAAAAAATGTGAAGGTTTGTCTAATTTTGGCAATTATTTTTACATGCCAATTGAAATAAAAAACTCCACTAATTGTGAAAAGCCAGCATATAAAAAGCAATTAATGCTTTATGCAATTATTCTGAAGGATATACAGAATTTTATACCTCCAATAGGTAAATTCATTAATAAATACAGTGAAGAAATTGCCTGTGAGTTATCAGAAAAAATCAAGCAGTCTACTAATAATACGATTGGTGAGATTTTGAGTATCCTTCGAGGAAAAGAGCCGCCTTTAAAAATATCAAAAGCAGCGCTAGAAAGCCCTTGGAAGAAAGTACTATTAAATGAGGCAATAGAAAAATCTGACCTCTCTTTAATATATAATATAAGGTCTGATGTTTTAAAAGGACTAAAGCAACAAGGCATTAGTACGCTTGATAATATGGCAGAGTGTGATATTGAATCATTCCCCAAAATTAAAGGTGCGGGCCCCAAAACATTAGAACGTATTCACAAGCAGGCAAAGTCACTTGTAAATAATGAGATAATTAGAATTTCTAAACCTGATATTCCTGAAGCAGAAATTAAAATTTACTTCGATATTGAAAGTGATCCATTATTAGGAGTGGAGTATCTTTTTGGATTTCTCATTGTAAAACCACATTCTGTGCCAGAATTTAAATATTTTTTAGCTGAAACTCCGGAAAATGAAAAAGATATGTGGGCTGAGTTTTTAGCATGGTTAAATACGATGAGTTTAGATAATGTCAGAATTTATCACTACCATTCTTATGAAAAAACACAATTAAATAAACTTTCAAAAAAGTATGGTGGCTCCCATCAGCTCATACAATTTATCTCAAAATTAGTTGATCTATTAAAGACAACAAGAGACTCTTTTATTTTTCCCGTCTATTTTTATTCAATCAAGGATATCGCCAAATACCTTGGATTTAGTTGGCAACATGAAAAAGCTGGTGGAGCACAAAGTGTATTCTGGTATGAAAAATGGCTTGAGACAAAAGACAGGACTATTTTGCAGGATATTATTGACTATAACGAAGATGATGTAAGAGCAACAGAGTTTATGCACCAATGGCTAAACAAACATAAATAATCAACATTTTTTATTACCCTGGATTTGATCAAATTTTTCCACCTTTTGCAACAGGCCTGAGGGTTTTGTCTACTCTCCTGCCTGCTTTCTTGACCAACGAAAAATCAGCAATATATTAGTTAATAAATGTGGTTAATATTTCTAAGTTAAGTTATTTACAAAACAAACGGGATAATTTACCAAGTAAACGGTAATAAAAATTAATGAATAAAATCCCCCTAAAGTTATCGGCTTGGTATAATTTTTGGGTACATGTTAATTAAATCTTCAAAGTTTCTAGGACGATAGCGATCCCAATTATTTTCTTGAATATACATAGCGCTATACTTAATTTTGTTTTTATCTTGCTGCGAAGCATCTTGACACCATTGTTCCAAGCGCTCTTTTTTAATCATATCTTCTGCGCCTTCGCGCCCTTTTAATTCTATAATCCAGTACTCTGTTTCACATCTTTTTACGATGAAATCAGGATAATAATTAGCTATACTGCCCTCTTGATTTCTGTAGTCAAGGAAAAATCCCATCGCATCATTAATCTTTTCAAATGCCATAATGTCATCACAAGTATCTAAAAACTTAGCAAAATTAAGCTCGAAATTGTTGTCGCAAGCCATTTTTGTGAACGCTGATTTTTTTGGAGTGAGAACAAATTCGGTTGATGCAACTTGAAAAGGTCGAGTTTTACTGACACAAATTGTATCCCTAATTTCAGAAGTTCCGCTATCTCTTACCGTAAGCATATTAATTGCCTTTTTAAAGCCATCAATGATTTGTTTTCTTACACTATTCTCAGAAAGATTGGTTATCACATTCAAATCGTTAAGATCGACCTGAGTATCAAATAAATTGTATTCGATAAAGATTTTCAATTTTTCGAATAAGATATCTGAACCACCGACCATACGTAAATCACTCATAATAGTATGACTAAAAAAATGTAAAGCCCTATGGTAGTCAGGAATAATAAGGGTAGGCATATCAGTAGTATGGCTAATTTCTTCTGTATTAATATCTCTGAAGATAATTTGCCGTTGTTCATTTTTAGAAAATTTTTTAAGTTTGACTCTGTTTGAGATAATGTTGGCTGGATTTAGTTCATTTAAATTTTTCAAATTGCGCTGCATACGTCTTGTTAATTTTGGCAATACTATTTCAAGGGCCGCATTCATTTTTTTATTTTCATCTATAGTAATGACGATCGGAGCTTTCGCTGGAGTATTTAAGCCCATTGGTTTGTAATCAAGCTCAACACCTTCGGATTTTATTTTCTTAACAAAATCGATAAATTTTTCTGTTCCAATTACGCTTAATTTAGGCTCTTCATCAATTGATTTTTCTCGGTACATTCTTCTTAGGCCTCGACCTAGAGTCTGCTCAGGTAGAATCTTACTGCTTGCACTATAAGAGCGTAGGCCAACGATCGTTGTGACATTTTTAACATCCCACCCCTCTCTCAACATCAGCACTGATACAATTACTTTATAAGGGTTATCTAACTTATCAATTTCACGGCTCGCCTTTCTTAGTTCATCCAAGTCGCCTTTTTTCCCTTCATTTATATCGCCATTACGTTTTGTGTGAATGACTAATACAGCCCCTTTAAACTCAGGATAAGTGCCCTCAAGATAATCTTTAATTTGATCACAACTTTTTGTTTCATCTGTCATAATAAATAAAACGGCTTTTTTCCCCATTATTAACTGTTGGTTATATACTTTTTTCCATTCCACATACCCCAGATTTATATGATCTTCATACCGTTCAACAAAATCATCACTGGTTTTTTCCTGTAATTTAGCCATGGATGCATCATCAGGAATTACAGGATGTTTAACGACGCCCTGATAAATCGCCTCACATAGGGGATAATCACTAATTGTATTGGCAAATATTGCGCCATTTGCATGGCGTGGTGTTGCTGTTACATCAAATTGTGCTGATAGTTTATGACCTCTCTCTACTAGACCTGCATGAATATCTTGGATCGTTTTAAACCAGGTTAATGATTCATCATGAATATGATGCGCTTCATCATTTAAAATAACCAAATCAGGTACCTTACGAATAAGCTCTCCCAGATCCATTGATGATATGGTTTTGCTTGGAGGTTTAGATCCAAGAAAATAATCAGATGCATCTGTATCGTCAGCGCTTGGACTTGTTTGTTCTGAAAGAAATAATCTATGGACATTTGTAAGATAAATATTCCCTTCCTCGGAAATACTTCCTACCTCGTCTTGTATGTGTACTGATGGATTAAAATCATCCTGCCAGTTTTTCCCAAGATAACCATTATATGGCAATAAGGGATCATGATGAAATATTTGTAATCCTTCAAAATCAACTTTTAACCTATCTAAAACAATAATATTGGGGGTTACCACCAGAAAGTTCAGAGAAAGATCAGATTGAATTTCATATTTTTTGTGGAAATAGCACCATGTGATCAGTAGGCTCAGAATTTTTGTTTTTCCGCTTCCAGTAGCAAGTTTCATGACGTATCTTGGCCAGTCTTCCTTAAAATGTTCCTTTTGAATCAATCCTGAGCTATCAAATGAAAGGAGCTGACTTGGATCACGCGCTTTGGTAACTTCATATAGCCATATAGCTGACTCTACAGCTTCTCGTTGAGCGAAATACCATTTAAAACCTTCTCCCTGGTTATCTGAATTTTCATTGTAATGATTTAAATCAAACCAGTAGGTCAGTAAAGCTCTTGTTACCCAGCTCGCACCCTCATAATTATTATTACGCCATTGATTTACGCATGTTCTGATTTTATGTACTAGAGGAGGAATTAATTTATCATGGCCGACACTGTTAATATCCTGATCACCTGGAAACCATCGAATATTAGGATCTAAAATTGTATATGGATCATTGGGAAACGCAGGATGTATAGCCACAATTATTTCCCTTTCGCATCAATATGTACATCAAACACTTTTGTTGTGTCATGACCAAAAATATCTATTATTTTAATAGCAACTTTATAACTGCCAGGTTTTGAATATTTAAATCTATCACTCTCGGTAGTTATCTTGCGGTTATTTTTGGTTCTAAAATTTTGCCATTGATTTTCAAAAATATTATTTCCTGAGTTTTGATCTTGTAAACTCTCATAGTCAAAGTCTACTGACCAGTAGTCAATCCAGTCCGTCCAATTTTTGGTTAGAACTTCTTGATCTATTCCACCACCGCGTGTTTTTGTTAATTTTATAACTTGGCCCTGATTTACAATAACTTTTGATCTACCCACTTTAAGACTTTGTACAACAAACTCGATGTCTTCCTGTCGGTAAAACACGCCAAAATCTATAAGTTGAACGGAAATAATATCATCAATTTTATTTATTTTTGCTTCAACGTATGAAACATCGTAAAAAACAACTTGCCCTTTTTCTATGGCTCTTTTATCAAATACATCCCGGGGAATATATCTTAAGACTAAATTAACATTTTTTTCTTTTGCTCTATCCTGCATATCTGGATTTAATCCCATTTCAAATTCAAATCCCAATACATCTACTTTGTTAAACCTATATTTTGGCGCCATGCTAATTATGTCTTCAATCTCACTCATAGTTATGGGAGAGTCTAAGGAACCAATATAAACAGCATGATTAGTCTCCGATTTAAATCCATGAAATGGTGTCATATTATGCAAGGGCTCTGACTTATAGGCTCTGTGTATCAAGTTAAAATATTCATTTTCTTTTAGGTGGGCTTGTGTATCTCTTTCATCCTTGGGTAGCGTTGGATCTATACCCATATAGTATTGGCGGTCATAATGACCAAGATTTAATATTTCAAAGGCATTATATTTTTTCTTTTTTTTATCTAATTCAACTTGCAAATTTATTAACCGTTTGCGAGATGTATGTATGGCAAATCTTGATAAATCACAGCCAATCCATGTTCTGCCAAGTTTCTCCGCTACTGCTAATGTTGTGCCAGATCCACAAAAAAAATCCGCTACTAAATCTCTTGGATTGGATGAGGATAGAATAATTCTTTCCAAGAGAGACTCAGGCTTTTGGGTCGGGTAATTTAAATATTCAGGATTGTCAGCCTTTTTACCGATGTTTCTAACAGCTTCTTGTCGCACATTTCGGATATCTGTCCAAACATCATCGACTAACAAACCCTTGGCTTCGTCTAAATAATATTTTAATCTTTTTGATCCATTTTTGGTTACAAAAATCCTTCCAATTGACTCGAACCTCTTGATGGACTCTTCAGAATAATCACCTAACGTTTGTGATGCCCATCTTCTTCCATCAGGATCTTTTTTTGTGAAAAATTTATTTATATATTCTTGCAAATAAGGGGTATATAAGTTATTAAATGATGGTTCTTCTAGTTTTTTATATGAAAATATGACATCACAATCGCGAGGAAACATTTTAGATTTTGTTTTGCCTCCTGTTGGTGTTGAACGCTTCCAGGTTATTTGATTTAGAAAATTATTTTCTCCAAAAATTTCATCTAAAACCAATCTCATAACACCACTTAATCTATAATCGCAATGAACATATATGCTTCCGTCACTGGCTAATAAATTCTGAATAAGCGTTAATCGCTCGTATATCATGGTAAGATAACTATCTACGCCCTTACCCCAAGTATCTCGATAAGCTATTTCTTCAATAATACTTGGTTTTTTAATAAATGATTCTTTATCCCCGATTTCTATAGGCATAGAAAAATCAGCACCAACATCAAAAGGTGGATCGATGTAAACTAGTTTTATTCCCCCAATAGCTTCTATTTCACGCCTAAGATAACCAGATTGTAATGAAGATAATATAAGTTTATTTTCACCCCAAATGAGTTTATTAGCCCAGGTGTTTTTTGATTGGATGGTATTAGGCGAATGATTTAACTTTGGTGTATCAATGTATTCAATTGCTTGAAATGGCAATTCTGCTTTGCAAATATTGTTATTTTTCCCCGGCCAAATTAGTTCGGATTTATGACTGGAGCTAAATAAGCGGAAGCGATAATCATCAGGAAGAGTTTCTCCTTTATCTAAAAGATCAACAATATTTTTAATCTCATCATCTGACAATGGGTCTACAATTTTTGGCATTATGGGAACAATCCTTGTTCTTACATAGCTACATACCTTAAATATAGACCAAAAATTTAAAAAATATCAGTTTATTAACTGGGGTATTTAGGGTCTATGTGATTATGAAAGCGAGCAGCCACCCAATCACCATCTATCTCAAAAAAGCAAAATACCTAAATTCAATATATCCTTATATTTTATGACCAGCTCTATCATTAATTACAAAATTCAAAAATTAATGACCCAACGATATAAACGATCAAAATTGCTGCTGATAACAACAATGTAAACCAGCTAAATTTCCGCGTTCGATGCGCCAAATAATGGGCCTCAGCTAGTGACTCTGATACTAAGCTTTTCATGGCATAAACGGATTCATTGGTGGTATCTCTCAGTATTTTTTTCATCGTTTCTTTACTGCTAGTCAATGCGGCATTAAGGACTTTCTCTGCTTTTTCCTTGGCGTCATCTTTCCACTGAGAGGAAATGTTCTCCATTTCCTCTTTGAATCGAGCCAGCATTTCCTGCTGTGCCTTCCAGTTTTCCTCAAGCAGCCTTTCATTCATGGTTTGGAGGATAAGAATCGGATCGTCTTTGCCAATAACCACACCATGTTTGACTGCAATATCTCGGATGGCTTCATTAATTTTATCTGACATTAGATCACCATAGCCTTATCAATCTGGCTAAATAGTTGATCTCGTATAAGCTTTAAACGTTGCCTGGTCATAATATTTCGCTCAGGGGAATCGATTGCTTCATTAAAAGTAATTTTTTGTTGAAGCATGTTTGATAGATCCAGGCCGAAGGTTTCTTCTTTTAAGTCAGGTATATTGATGATTGCCGCTATTCGGTCTTTTGTCTCTTTGTATACCCTCATTTGCTCAAAAGGCTTTCCTTCATTTTCAATTTTTCCCCAATAGGGATTTAGCCATACAACATAGCGAACATCATCTGGAAATTGGTTTACCAGCTGAGCAAAGCCGTTTATCGTATCCAGTAACGCTTGACCACCTGTGATAACGGTATGTATGATGAGTTCATGTCCCATTTCTTTCAGCAAAGTGGGTACTTGGTTGGTTATGAGGTAATGCGATAAAGGCACAAATGAGCTGGCACCATTATCTATAATCACATCATCTTGGGTATTTGCTATTTTTTCAATTAAAGCGTCAAAGTGGCGCGGATTTATTTCATCACCTTCCATTATATTCAGGCGTTCGACTTTAAGTGATTTAAAACCATGAAAAGTGGCGTTAATGGGATCGGTATCGATACAAAGCGCTGATTGCTCTTTATAAAATTTGTATTGAGCAGTAGTTGCTGAGACAAAGGATTTGCCGACACCACCTTTGCCTTGCATCGTAATATGTATTTTGGCCATTACAAGAGTTCCTCCGGGTTGGGTATTGGATTGAAAGTAAAGCCTTTGATTTCATTTTTAGGCTTATTCTCTCTCTGTTTGTCATCCTTGGTGTTTTCCTGCTCTGATTTAATTAACTTAAGTACGTAATGTCTAAATGCCTTATAGCCGAATGAAATTTGACCTTCGTCAGACAACGTTTCCCAAACGGCTTTCATCGAACATCCCTTATCAAGGGCTTCTTGAATGTCTTCTTTCAATGCGAGAAATTCAATCTTAGCATTGCTTCGCTTGTTCTTTTTTTCTGACAGATTTTGGATTACCCGTTCGGAAAGTGGTTTTTTCATTCTTCTTTGGCGTCAAATTTTTTATTGTTTAAAAAGTCTAAATCATAATTTGGCTTAGAACAAGAAAAAAAGGAACATTTTGGAGCTATTGGGAATTTATTGGAATATAAAAAGGATTATTATAGCCCTCTAAAAGAACTTTTAGGAGTAATTTGGATTTATTTGGTCCGTTGGGCGAAAAAATTCTTTAAAAATCGTTGCAAGTTCCAAAAAGTTCCTGCTATGATTCTTAAAAGAGATCTACAATAACAGGGCAAGATAGGTGAAGTTAGCTAACCAGTAAACTGGCCACCAAACTTCACGAGCCTTATTCGCACCCTCGGTGCTCAACGGGTATCTTGCTTTTTGAGATCAAAAAGAAAACAATTAATCAGTACCTAAAGGATTGCATAACCACTTATTAAGAGGTCAGCATCCTTATGGACGATAAGAATAAAAAGCCTACCAGAAAACACGGTCGCCACCTTCGTGTTCCCGTTCTTCCAGACGAAGAAATATCCATTAAATCGAATGCTGCTCAGGCTGGACTTTCTATTGCGGAATACTTGCGCCGTGTCGGCCAGGGCCATCCAATCCAAAGCGCCATTGATAAGGAGTATATTCTCCAGCTATCCAAAATAAATGCGGATATGGGAAGGCTTGGAGGACTATTTAAGCTCTGGCTTACTCAGGATAGGCGTGTTGCACACTTTGATCACCGTATGGTAAAAGCACTACTGAACCGTATTCAAACAACGCAGGAAGCCATGTTTGAGGTGGTGAAAAAATTATGATTATTCGACACATACCCATGAAGTCAGCAAGACTGAGCAGCTTTTCAAGCTTGGTTAAATATATTGTTGATGAACAAAACAAGCAGGAGCGAGTCGGCAAGGTCAGGATATCAAACTGTAACAGTATTGACCCCACCTGGGCCATTCAAGAGGTATTAGCGACACAGGCAAGAAATCAAAGGGCCAAGGGCGATAAAACCTACCATTTACTCATATCATTTGCCCCGGGGGAAAATCCTTCCGAAGAAGTATTGAAGGCTATTGAGGAGCGGGTTGTATCAAGCATTGGATTCAAAGAACATCAAAGAATCAGCGCCATACATCACGATACGGATAACCTTCATATTCATGTAGCCATTAATAAGATTCATCCAAAAACTTTCAATATGATTGAACCCTATAGAGCCTATAGGGCTTTTGCTGAAACAGCATCGACACTTGAGGTTGAGTTTGGTCTTGAAATAACCAATCACCAAACACGTAAATCCCGCTCAGAAAATCTTGCTGATGATATGGAGCAACATTCAGGTATTGAGAGTTTGATTAACTGGATGAAACGACATTGCTGGGAAAACTTGGAATTAGCAGAAAGTTGGGACGAATTTCATAAAATCCTCACCGTCCATGATTTGGAAATTCGAGTCAAAGCCAACGGATTTGTTTTTTGTAATAAAGATTGCCTCACCATTAAAGCCAGTTCTGTATCAAGAGGATTTTCTAAAAAGACCCTTGAGTATCAATTAGGTGCATTTGTACCATCGCCATATTCTGCTCACATAGCTGGGCAAAATATTTATCGATATGAACCACTCAATAAGCAAGTGCTCGGCAAAGAAATTTATGCACGTTACCTCCACGAAAGAGAACATGGCAAAACAATTCTTTCCGAAAAACTTAAGAGCCTTCGTGAAGCTAAGACCAGATTAATTGATAAGGCCAAGAAGCGCGGCAGAATGAAACGAGCTGCACTAAAACTACTGAAAGCCCCAAGGACTCAGAAAAAATACCTTTACAAGCAAATCAGCAAGACCCTTTTGAGTGATATTGAAAAAATAGGGCAAAATTACACCAAAGAGCGAGATAATCTGCTTGATTTACATAAAAAAAACACCTGGGCTGATTGGTTGAGATACAAAGCACAACAAGGTGATAAAGAAGCTTTAACCGCCATGCGATATCGCAATCGGAAAAATAAAACCAATTACACCTTATCAGGCAAATCACTGAATATTTCCTCTGCTGATATTGGACAGGTTGATTCCATTACCAAGGAAGGAACAGAGATTTATAAGGCTGGTAAGGCTGTCATTCGGAATACTGGCAAAGAAATTGAAATTTCTAAAGGTGGTTCAATTGCTGCACTTAAGAAAGCAATTGAGATGGCACAACAAAGTTATGGTAATTGTATCCAAGTAAATGGTTCGCCACTGTTTAAAAAAACCATTATTCAATTAACCGTTCAAAACAACATCCCAATCACCTTCGCTGATCCTGAGATGGAGTCTCAGCGCCAAAAAATAACTTCACAACTGGAGAAACAAAATGAGCAATCAAGACGATACGGAACTGATGATGGAAGAAGAACTGCAAGAAGCGATGAAGTTGCTGGAACAGCCCATGGAAAAGGAAACCCTTGCAGACCGAAGCCCAACGCTATCAGCTTTAGACAAGGCCCGCCAGCCGAAGGTAAAAACAGCCTGCGAAACCTGTCCTCACTCGATATGGTTCAGTTCACCGGAAGAGGTAAAATGCTATTGCCGACTAATGCACATGATCAGTTGGAGCAGCAAAGACTCCAACTTGATAACCATGTGCGACGGAAGTTTACTAGACTAAAGAATAATAGTTAGAATTATTCAAATGGAAATCTCTACTAAAAATTTCAAACCAGCAACTTCCATTATGTTTTCTATCATTCCCCGAATATATAAGTATTCCTAATTTGGATAGATGGTTAAGATAGGCTCGAAGGGTTGCCCATGATGATGGCATATTTTCTGAAATGTGTTCTGGAACAAGATCATTATGGCGTCTGCCAAATTTTCCTACGATTTTAGCGCAGGGAGGAACCTTGCAATTACAGTAATTTTGCAGCCAGTCATCAACTTGCTTTATAGAGAAATATGATGTGCTTCGCCGGCAAATAAAATAGCTATACACAGCCGTTTGCCAGACACGCCTATCGCAACTATAAATCCAATCTCCATTTGGAACATCCAAGTCCAGAAAATCAGGTAACTCATTCAATGATAACTTTAGATCTTGACTGTGAGCTATCAGAATAGGGTGTTGATTGGCTTCTTCTTTAAGCTGAGCAATGATATCTTCACTGCAAACTTTATCAAACTCACTCAGAGCTACCTTAAGTTGATTTTTTTCTTCTCTTTCACGTCTTTGCTTAATGATTTCTTGCTGCTCATATTTCTTTTCAACTTTTTGGATCTTTTCTTTCAATTTTTTTGAAAGTTCCAGAACCTGGGCAGGTGCTTTGGCGTTATTAAGCCATTGTATACGCTTAGGTTCATTAATACATGACCAGAAAGTTTCCCAATCTTTTACATCTTCCGGCGTTAAGTCTGATAAGTCGATTTCAATGGCAGATATATTTGCTTCTTTAATTTTATCAATCTTTTGGTCATCCACTTTATGTCGATAGAAAATTTCTATGATGAGCTTCTCGTTCTTTTTTATCCCCTGTATGTCTGCTTTCATTCCATTGAATGCCTGTTCTTCTTGTACAGAATCAAAGGATATCACTCTTCCATTTTTTACAATGGTTTTGGATTCTGTATGCATTATACTCTTTGAATCTAAAGCTGATTCAATGATGGTAAATTCTGGCAGTTTTATTTGTCTTCTTTCCATTATAATCTGCTTAGCAGCCAAATGGATGGCACTTTCCAGCCCACCAACACATTCATTGGTAGATGCGTGCTTAAAGTGGTGCTGATTTTTAGTGCCTTTGGCGGCAATCAATGAAGATCCACAAGACGGACAAACACAATTGCAATTCTTACCACTATCAACACTAGAAATATGAGCGATGGTATTATTTTCATTTAATCCAAAAGGAAGTTTTATTTTTAAAAATTTCATTATATCTCCTAACTTAACGAACTGGCTGACTAGAAATATCAATTAAGGAAATTTCTGGCTTCGCATAACCAAAATGGCCAGCAATACGCTGTAGTTTGATTGTTAGGACAACATCGATTGGTTGAAAATGTATATGGCTTGAACCGTAGTACCTGTTAGAAACCGTTAGTTTCACTTCGTTATCTGTAGCTTCTATTTTAGGGTTAAATTCATAAACAGGTTTGTTAAAAATATTGCGTACATTTTCAGAAGACCTAAAGTTTTTAGGTAAAATTGAGTTTCCATTTGTTTGTAGATATTCATTGGTGAGTGCTTCAGCAAGATGCACCCATGAAGGAAACGAATCACCTATAAACATTTTTTGGGCTGCTAGGAAAGTAAACATTTCCTCACCTAACGTATAGGTATCTGGTAGGTCAGATGGTAAATCTACAAGGCATTTTCGACGTTCTTCTATAAATGTGGATGGAATTAGAACAAAAATATGTGCTTGCCCAATATTTTCTATGGGTGCGAAGGTATCTGAAAGTAAAGCTGCCTTTGATTTATACCCAAAAAATGAAGCAACTAGCTCATGAGCATGGCTTGATTTTAGTTTAACACCATAATTATTGGAAATAGCACGAAGTTGATTGGCGCACAATTTTGCAATGGACATTTGTAGATTCCTTATTAAATATGCTGGGCTTAATTTTGTTTTCATGAGTGTTTAAGGAAAACTGCCAGCAATTAATAAAGATTAACTACAAAACAGATTACATTTTTTGAAAAATCGTTTTTTGGCCACTCATAACCAGGGATATAGACAAACCTGGCACAAGTATACATTAAGGAATTCAGAAATTGCAACATAAAGAGAGGGTCAGATATTGGCAACATTTGAACCCGTCAATTGCTGCCATATTCAATTGAATCTAGGCGATACGAACCACATTCGTCTTTTGCGTTGATTGTAATCGACTGTTTTGCCTTGAAATATTATCAATTTTTGAATTTAACTGCCGTTTCACTCCCTCTATTCCCAGCTTACTGTTGTTAGCCAGATCATTAAAATCGCTAAACTGTCGAGGGTTTGACAACTGCTCCCCTGGAGCAAAGGTTGGTAGAACAATAAAGCCACTAACAGCATCGGCGGCTTCACCGGCTTTTTCTTTGCCTGGGTTGATACCTTTCGATTGTTCAAGGTGTTTATCATCATCGGCGGCCAGCATGATTGGGGTATGGGGATATTTTTCATGTATTGCCTTGGCCACCGACTTGAGATTTCCTGCATCAAAGGCAGAAACAACCGCTGGCAGATCAGTGGCTTCTTTTATCGTTGCCGCGGTTGCATAACCTTCAGCAATGACAATGACAGGTGAAGCCGCAAGCTTGTCCAGGCCTCCTAATACATGAAAGCAGCCATCCTTTCTTGAATCTTTGGCAAAATTTTTAGTGCCATCATCACCGATATATTGAATGCTCCAGATTTTGCCATCAATATCCATAGCAGGAATACAGGTCATTTTGTGCGCTGGGTTAGTATAAACACCGGAGTGAACCTGAATACCTTTTGATTTCATATAAGGGGTTAGCTCGGTGGCCTCTTTCATTTTGGAGAGCCTTTGCGTAAGTTTCAGCACTGTATTTTTGTGTTTTTCATCAAGTTCGAGCTCACGGTTTTTCTGATTTTCCAGTGCTTGAGCTTTAAGGGCTGATTTTTGTTCATCGGTTAATACATAGCCTTTGCATTTCCATTTTAGTTCCAAACCTGTGCGGTTATTTTTGATGTAGCCAGCGGGAATACCATCTAAATGGGCCACATAAAATCCAGCCTTCTCACTGTGCTTATCATCGTCCATTTGTATGCGATGTGGTTTGCCATCCATGATGGGATGCTCACCGGTTACTATGGCGCCTAAGCTGATTAATGCTTCTTTGAATTCATCCGCAGGCGAAAGGACTTTATTTTCTTGTGAAATCTGGTTTTCTGGAAGCCATGTTTTAATCTTTTCAATAGAAACACCAGGGTTTGCATACCAGCATTTTTGTTCTTTATCCCAGGCAATGCCAGGTGTACCATCATCCAGTTTACCGGCGATTGATTTTGCTCTGTCTTTTTCTTTGTATGGGATGCTGAGCCAAATTTTCTCGGAGACTAATTGTTTGGATTCCATGAGGATTTCCTCTTTTGGTTGTTCATCCCTGATTTCAATGGTTTGCTCAAGATCTAGGTCTTGGACCTGTTCCAATGCGCATATGTGATTGACGATTTTTTCCGCATCGGCTGATGCTCTGAATATTTCCAGTGGGTCGTCTTCTAAAACACGAATCCATGATTTGATATAGGCTGTGTGTTGAGATGGATCATGCCCGATGCCAAGTTCTGCGCCCAACAACATGCTGGCAATTTCAGCTCTTAATTCTTCTTTGGCGTAGCCTTCACTGCCAAAGGGATGGCTCAAGTCTCGATTAAGCCTTGAAGGATGGCCGCTCCAATGACCTAGTTCGTGAAGGGCTGTGGCATAATAATTAGCCGCCGTTTTAAATTGCTCTTTGGGTGGTAAGTGAATACTGTCGGTTGATAGTCTGTAAAAGGCCCTGTCTGCTTCCGAATGAAAAATGGCAGCATCTGAGTTTAGTAGCAAAGTTTCAGCTCTATCTATTAAAGACCAGTCCTGCTCTTTTTGAACAAGTTCTGGCATATTATCAATTTGTGAGGCGTGAAATACCCTGGCATAAAATACTTTGGGTCTTTCAAGGTTGACTTGCACTTTAACCGGATTGCCCTGCTCATCGAGGATTGGTTTTCCCATCTCATCTTTTTTAACTTTTTCTTCCACGAATTTCCAATATTGAACAGTCGTGCCTTTTTCTCCCTTTCGAACCTGTGCATCAATACTTTGGGCTTGTTTGTAGGTTAACCAGCGATTATCTTCAGTTTGATTCAACATCAAATACAAAGCATTGATGCCGCGATATCGCTTTCCTGTGAGAGGGTTAAAAGGAATTTGGCCATTACCTATGCCTGGCTCCCACGGCTTTATCCAGGGAGCGGTTCCAAGTTTTAAGCTTTCAATTATTTGATTGGCGACAACCTGATGATGAGACAACTTAGTCATAGGCCGCCTCCTTGGCATCAATTTCGTTTAAGGCATCTTCAGAAAAGGCGCCCATGACGTCTGCCTCGATGGGTGTGACCTCAGTGATAAAACCAGGGACCATTAAGTCCTCCAGTTTTTCTGCAATCACATCATTTAGATTGGTTTCTTTATTCATGCTATTTCTCCACAGTTGCTTTGACCCATACGGGTGTGATCATTCCCTTGATTTGGCTTAAGTGAACAGGGCCGAAATATCGAGCGTCAAAAGACCATTCGCTTTGGCTGGTCATGGTCAATACTTCATCTTCTTTAAGCTGATAATCCCTTGTGCGCCATTGAGGTAAAGGACGATCCAATCCATCTGCGGATATTGGTTTTGAAAAGGGAATCAATTGATGATGCACAAAAATACCTTCATCGGTGACAGAGATGTTATCGCCTTTGATTGCCACGACTTTTTTCATCAAATACCCATAATTACCAGGACAAAGACCGCTATCGATATAGCCTCTGTCTCTTGCTTGTTGAAAGACGGGCTTATCTTCAGGGCAAAATATGACAAAAGCATTTTTAAGGTTCTTAATGTCCGTTATACAATAAAGACCAATAGGAATAGAATCCGTCAGGTTGAGCCTGAAACCCATAGCGACCAAGAGAAGTGCCGCACTTAAGATGCTCAGCAAAAAAATGCTCATCCAGGCCGTCAATTTCCTCATAATCTGATTTCCTCATCTTTGCTTAAACGGGCCCGTAATATGTCCGACTTTTCTGGCGCCTCAACCGATGCCCTGGCACTAAAAACAGGATCTTTAAAATAAAGCGGCTGTTTGCCATAAATGGCGGGAAAACCTGCTACATAGACCACCATATCACCTGCCTCGGTGATTAAGCCGTTGGCATCTTTTTTAGGCCCTGGCATACGTTGACATTCATCAATGGTTAGAAGTGGGCGAGATACTTCCTGCATCGTTTTCGAAATCTGACTTAAAAAAGTGGATATCCGCTTACCGCTGGTGGTGATATGTTCTTTGACAATAGTAGTCTGGCCAGTAAGCTTTGAAAGATGTTCCGCTGTTTCTATTCGGTTCGGTGGATAGGCATTTTGGATATGACAATTAGAAGTAATGGTTTCATCGGGCCCATAACCTCGCTCACGACTTTTAAGCTGGTTGATGTCTTGGCAGATTAAGTAAAACTTCAAACCGTATCCGGCAACAAAGGCCAATGATTCCTGTAAAATATCGAGCTTGCCAAGGCTTGGAAACTCATCAATCATACACAGCAGCCGATGTTTATAAGTTTTCTTCGTTCTTATAAATCCATCTACCCGCTCAAACTCCATTTTATCTGCCAAAAGGCGAACAACCATATTCAGCATAACGCGAACCAAAGGTTGCAACCGTGCTTTATCATTTGGTTGAGTGATAATATAAAGACTGACGGGCGTGTGGTGATGCATCAAATCTTTTATACAGAAATCTGAAGCAGACACATTGTGTGCCACGACTGGATCTCGGTATAAGGCAAGATAAGATTTTAAAGTGGATAATACGGAACCCGCTTCTTCTTCGGGCCTGTCAATCATATCGCGGGCCGAGGCACTAATTACAGGATGCGTTTTGTCATCAACATGATGGTACTGAGTCATTTCAATCAACAAGTCAGCAATATTGGTATTGGGATCGACTAACATCCTGTCAATATTGGGAAAGGTAGCTGGTTCACCCTGATTTCTTAGCTTATAAATAGCATGTAGGATAAATCCAACTAAAAGTGCTTGGGATGTCTTTTTCCAATGGGTTTCAAGCCCTTTTCCATCAGGATCTACAACAAGCGTTGCAAGATTTTGTACATCGCCAACCTCATATTCTGTACCGACCCTGATTTCATCCAATGGATTCCAGCGGGCAGATCCGTTTAAGGTTGCTGGCTCAAAGCGAACCACTTTGTTATTGGCATATTTCTGTCGCCATCCTGAGGTTAATGCCCAAAGCTCGCCTTTTAAATCGGTAATAACACATGATTGTTTCCAGGATAAAAGGGTAGGAATAACAAGACCAACCCCTTTGCCAGAGCGCGTTGGCGCATAGGTTAATATGTGTTCTGGTCCATTGTGGCGCAAATAATGAACCCCACCTTTTTCATCTTCATAAGCACCTACATAGACGCCTTCCTCATTGCCAATAAGTCCGGCATCTTTTAAATCTTGCCTGTTAGCCCACCTGGCGGAACCATGCAGGTATTCACTGACATTTTCTTTTTTTAAATGCTTGCCAACAAAAACAATCAGCATTAAAAATAGACAGCCACTCATCACCATCAATCCGAAAGCAGCATTAAAAGAATCAGGGTAGTAATTATGGTATTTCAGGCCCCACCAGAATGACTGCCAGGGGAAATAGATATGGTGTAGAGAAAATCCCAATCCATCACTAAAATGTAGTTTATAAGCTACATACTGCGTGCCAATCTGCATACTTATGATCAGTGAGAAAATGACTAAAATCATTAGCTGTTTACTCACCTTGCCCTGGTGTTTTTGCCTCACTTGTGGACCAATGGCTTTATTGGGCTTAATCATACTCATTGGCTGTCTCCCGATACCTTTTGATTGACAAACTGACTAACTTCATCAGAACAATCGTATTGAGAACCGATGTCATCACTTCCAGAACTAAAGCTACCTGCTGGCGCACCCATGGATGTGACATTTTGAGATTCAGATGTTTGATGCTCTGGTGAAGATGATTCGCCTCTAGAAGATGCTCGTTGCTGAATGGCATCAGCAACCTTGCCGCCTGTTGTTTGAGAAATTTTATCTGAAAAGGATTCTTTAACACTGCCTGCTTTATCACGGGCAACATCCATCACACCAGAGGCCAGATGGGAACCAACCGAACCAGCAAACTTGGAAGCCTGTCCCATTGCTTGAGCAAGTCCGCCTAATTTTGAACCAGAATTACCGTTGAATAGGGAGCCAGAATCAGTATTACCCATACTTTGTGATGCTGCTTTAAATGCAGCGCTTAACGCTGATAACCCACCTGCGCTGTGAGAGCCGGTACTACTTGCAGCACCGGCAAGGGCAGCACCTGCAATCCCCGCAGCCCCTAATGCACCACCGACTCCAAGACCGCCAGAGCCACCACCTCCGCCACCACCATGAACAATGCCTGCTATTGTTGGTGGGATTTTATTAATGAGAACCAACAAAATTACAGCCACAACCAACATCACAAACATTTCTTTAAGCAAAATATCTTTGGCCATGGCTGCATAATATTGATCGATAAAAGACTTACCAATGCCAATAATTAAAATCATAGTAAAGGCTTGAAGCGCGATGCCTAGAACTGTTTTGTAATAGTTAATGGCAATGTCCTGGGTCCAGCGACCGCCACCAAACCCTAGTAAAATGACACCGCCATAAATCAAAATCCAACTGGTTACCAGGATAATGAGCATATTGACACTGACTAAGGCCAACACAATAAGAATGATGCCTGCAACAAAAAGTCCCACCGTTGTTGCCGCTGGTGACCAGATGGATGAGTTATCAATTGCTTTGGAGACAATATCAAACCCAACATCAACAATTGCCGATGGTGATATGTGATTGCTGATACCAGAAGCATTTGCTGCAAGCTGGCGCATTGAATCCATGATGGATGTGCTAATGGCAGGACCGTTATCTAATATCCAGTAAAAAAAGCCGACCGTCACTAAAAACTTAACTGTTTCTGCCATAAACTCCTGGATATCAGCCTTGCGCAATGCCATTAAGCCATAGGTCCATACCATACTGATGGTTACCAAGGACCAAAATAAATATTGGGCATATCTTAATATCGTTCGACTCCATATAGAGGCAGTACTTGCAAATCGAGACAATATATTGTCGAACAAATCTCGACTATCAATACCCTGAGCATGACTTTGTATTGAAAAAATCAATAGAACAAACAGGGTTAATAAAGTGAGCGTCTTTTTATTCATAGAATTACCATTGTTTTCCACTGGATTTGGTATAACTACCCCCTTTAAAGCAAGCATCAGCTATCGCCTGGAGTTCCTCTTTGGTCCTGCCTTCTTTAGAACTTGAACAAGTCAGCGATGCCAAATGCGCTGCTTTTTTCTTTGCTTTAGTTTCAGCGCTGTCACAACCAGACAGCAAACAAGTTAAAAGCACTAAAGAAAATCCTATTTTTTTCATTATCATCTCCTTTCGTTGTTATGAATGACTCACCATTTTTTACCTGAGCTTTTGTGATAAGTACCAGCCCTAAAACGCTCATCTCCAGCCTCAACTATCGCTTCTTTATTGGTGTTTGATGCATCTCTAACAGCTTGGGCATTTTGCTGGGCAACCATTAAACTTCTTATTTGCAACAGTTGGTTGGTTTGATGGCTGGCTAACTGTGAGGCTGCTTGTAAAGCTTGTTTTTGCCCTTCGGCACTTTGGGCTTGAGTTTGTAGTTTCTTTAACTTTTCAGAGTCCTTTTTTAAGTTTTGTTGTTGCTTATCAATGCCTTTTAACATGGCATCATTAGCTCGTTTTTGGGCAACCGAGGCACTCATTTTATTTTGAATTATTTTTTTGCGTTCAGCAGGTGAACATTTACCAGAACCATTAAAGCAAGGCAGTTTTTGATAATATTCCGCACTTTGAAATTTATCCAAATACCCTTGCATGCTTCCGGCTTCTTGCTTGTAATAATCAATTGTATTTGTTGTTTCCAACAGATTATTAATAATGCTATCGGCATTATCCCATTGATATGAGGTGAGCGATTTTGAGTTTTGAAGCATGGTTTGATACTGAGCTACTTGATTTTTGTATTGATCAATCTGATACCTAAGATCACTTGCCTGATTAACTATCATCTTTGCATTTTGAAACCAGTTGGCTACATCAAACACAGGCGCGCCACTTGAAAAGACATTCATGCTCCACAAAAACAATACTATGACTCTAAGTTTCATTTCACACTCCTTCGTTAATAAGAAAATTGCTGATAAGGTCTGTTAAAGGTCAAATCTTTAATGACAATGACATTGAAACGATAACCAGGTTGTATATTTATCGTTGGCGCAACATTTAAATTCTTTTTCACAAGCTCTGTTGTGACTTCACCTAGTTGCTGACCTAATGATTGGGACAAAACACTGCCCGCAGTGGGTTGTTGGTTAAAGCCGTATTGGTTGGGTTGATTGATATTCTGGCTATAGGTGATACCTGCCACAACTGCTGACATTAGTAATGCTGAGCCATAAATGCGCGCATAGTGATGATCAACCTGGTCGCGGAAACCTGCATAGCCCGCACTATCACCACCTGGCATTGAGCCAATATCCAATGCTTTCCCATCAGGAAACACCAGCCGTTGCCAGGCAACTAACACAGTCTCTTGGCCGTATTTGATTTCACTGGAATATATGCCAATCAGCTTGGTTCCTTGCGGAATTAAAAGATAACGACCCGTGGCAGTGTCATACACATCTTGAGATACTTGACCGATGATTTGTCCAGGTAAATCCGATGAAATACCACTTATCATAACTCCAGGAATAACCCCACCGGCTCTTAATTCATAACGCGAGTTAGGGCTTTCAAGTCTGGAGTTTAGACGCCACCGCATCTCGTTTTCTTGACCACCTAGTGTTTGTGGCATCGGTTTTGGCCTTTTTTGCATGCCCTGTATTAGGGCTAACTGCTCTTTAAACTCACTTGCCACATCAGGCTCATGCATCATTCTTTGATTTTCATTCATGTTGCTGTTGAAGTTTGTATTGGTTTTATCAAAAGATATTGAAGTTTTTGCTTTGACCGCTTCTTCAAAGGATTGGGTTTTCTCCTGCCGGATTCGCTCAATTTCAGCATCGGGCACATCTTCTGCCATCATTTCTTCTTTTTTAGGTAACCCAAATGTTCTTGGTGTTGTAGAACTGGCATCATCAATTGCGAGTTTATCCTCTGATTCTTTAGGTAATATTGCTTTAATGGGCTTTTGATTTTTAATGACTTCCTGGGCAAGGCTCATTGTATTTTTATGCGCTGATTTAAGCTTTACAACAGGAACTTCTTTATTATTGGTATTCGCTCTTTTAGCAGCAACAAAGGCGATTAAAGCGACGAAAAGCGTTAAAACCCCTATTGCAATAAATAAAGGGATATTGTTTACCCGTTTAACGCCCGTTGTTTTTAATGTCTGCGGTGAAGTATCTGCCGATAGAAACTTGTTATCTTTTTCCATGAGGGTTACTCCTTAAATGACCAGGGCGTTATGGGGATAGGGGTTTTACCATTAACTGAATACGCCCTGGTTAAGGTTTGTGATCCAATATAAAGGCTGACTCGATAAACTTTATTAGGCTTAGTCTCATCAACCACATAGAAAAAATTAGCTTTATTTCTAGTACACACATTTTCTTTAATGCCATAACCTTTTTTGCGCAATCCCTCTATCAAGGCAATACCAAAGGCGTCCCTAACCCTCTGGCGCAAACAAAATGTATTTCTTGCAGCAGGATATAAGCAATTTATCTGTGATACCGCATCTTTGGCAAGATAGCTGTCTTTGCTTTGCTGATTTGGGGTAAAGTTGCCATATTGAAGTGTTGTGCAACTTGAAAGCATTAGAGCAATTATCATAATCATGAGTTTTTTCATTTAGCACCTCGTAATCGTTACTTGTTCTTGTGTAGAGCCACTGCCGACCACAAGGATTGCCTTATCAAAAACCTGGTCTACAATATAGCGACACCCTTGCAACCGATAATTAACCATTACTTTTTCTGATTTGTGAAAAAGCCCTTTCTTTCTTAAAACAAGCAGTGCTGGTGCTTCGGTCTGCTTCATTGCTTTTGGCATTTCGATAATGGTTTTAACGCCATTGTTATAGACTCGAACAGGCTTCCATCGAGGACTGCCGGATAAACGATAATTGAAATTTAAATTTCCCAGGTATTCGTTTGTATGGAGAAAAGTATTAGCCTGTCTTCTTTGTGCTTGAATTTGTTGAATCTGTCGCCACTTAGCTTTGGCATCATCTGGATAGATAAAAGACACATAAGGCATAAAATCATAACGATGAGATTTAAGGCGGAAGTGATACGTTCTTCTGTCGGTTGTGACAACCAATGATGAGTCAAGGCCGACATCTTTGGGTTTGATAATCAGATGGATTTGCTGTGAAGGGGCTGTTCCCGTAATTGATGGTTCAACACTAAAACGCGGGTCGCCAACATTCATATCATTAAATTGCTCACCAGGCTGTAGGGCAATATCACATACCTGCAAAGGAGCGCAAACAATTGGTATTTGATTTGTACCATAGACAAAGCTGATTGAGCCATCTGATGCTTTAAATGGTTTATTAGTGAAAGCACCTTTTTGATATTCCCTACCGATTGTTAGAGCTTGTTTTTCCTCGGCGGTCAACCTTGGTATGTCAGTTGAAAAATACCGGTTTGAGATATCGTTATTATCCATAGCCAAACCCAAAGCAGGCCAAATTAAACATAGTGGGAGTAGTATTTTTTTCATTGTTTTGCTCCAGGTTTTAAATCATAAGACCAGTTAAAATCGCGGATATAGATTAAGTGCGGATTTTTTAAAATTGAGTCATTGGAGGCATCATGCGCCTCATCATCTTGATAAAGAGTAATGATTGCTTTCATCTTAACGGGTATATCCTTAATACTCCCATCACGGTTACGGACCGTTTCAACCCAATCAACTTGCCAGCTTGATTCGGATTCCTGCAAAACAGAACGAATCTCAACGCTGACTAACTCATTAGTAGCTCTTTCAAACGGATTTTGGGTCTTGTCGTTATAAAATTCCTGGACCTTGTTGAGAGCTGCATCGTTTTGATTGAGATACGAATAGACCTGATAAACTGCCTTGGTTTGCAACTCGGTATCTGATGACACCATACGGATATTTTCAATGAAATGGGAAGCCTCTGCCCGATAATCATCTATTGTTGCAGAACCCACTCTATCGGCACGCGTTACCGATAACGTATTACCGCTTGCATCCTGCTGAAAAACAAGCGGGATAAACTTTGACTGGCTGCCTATAGAAATCAAACCGCCAACAGCTGTTAATGTGATTAAAAGACAACTTAATGCCACAAACTGCCAGACCTGTAATGATTTCATTAATCCTGCTGTATGAACATTCCAAGCTCTTTTGGCGTTAAGGTAAGGGTTGTTTGTTTTAGGCGTTTCCTGTTTCTTTTTAGAAAAAGGAAAATAGTGTCTCATACTCATGCCGCTTCTCCTCGTAACGAATAATCAATTCCTTTTTCTAGTAACCACTGATTAACCCAATCTTTGCCGAACTTTTTCTCAAGCGCTTTCATCCTCTCAATCGAATCAGGGTCAGTTGCACCGACAAAAGCAAGGGCTATTGGGCCTAGTGCCAACTGATACAAACGTTGTCCTTTTTCAGAAACGTAGTAATAATCTCGTTTAGGGATAGCATTTGCGATAATCTCTATCTGACGAGGGTTTAATCCCATACGCTCATAAATAACTCTGGTTTTGGGGTCTTTTGCATATAGGTTGGGTAAAAAGATTTTAGTTGCAGTCGATGCGGTAATGACATCTAAAATGCCTGAATTTGCCGCATGCGATAAATGCTGGGTTGCCATAAATACCGCACAGTTTTTCTTTGCCATGGAATTTAGCCATTCGGCTATTTTGTTTTTAAATACGACATGCCCAAGCATCAGCCAGGCTTCATCCAGTAAAATCAAAGTTGGTCTACCATCAAGAGAGGTTTCAATTCGTCTGAATAAATAAAGTAATACGGGAAGGACGAACTTTTCTCCTAAGTTCATGAGATGCTCAATTTCAAAAGTCATGAATGTTGATAATCCCAGGCCATCAGATTCTGCATCTAATAAATGCCCCATCAACCCATCAATGGTGTATTGCTTTAATGTTTCACGAATTTGTTCATCCTGGATGGTCATAACAAATTCAGACAAAGTTTTGGAGCCGCTTTTATGCATGTTTATGATGGCATAGCCAATCTCATTACGTTGGGCTGGTGTTGTGTCTAATCCGTTTAGCGCCAAAATAGTATCTATCCATTCCATCGCCCAGGCTCTATCTGACTTGGTTTCTAAAAACTGCAAAGGAGCAAATGAAAGGGATGAGTCTTTATCGGCAATAGTAAAATGCTCACCACCGGTTGCCTTGCAAGTTGGATACATCGACATCCCTTTATCAAATGAATAGATACGTGCCCCTTCATATCTCAACCAGGATAGTGCCATTAATCCAAGATGCGTTGATTTACCAGAACGGGTTGGACCAAACATAATGCCATGTCCTAAATCTCTAACATGAAGATTTAAGCGAAAGGGCGAATTACCGCCTGTTACACAATGCATTAACGGTGGTGAAAGCAAAGGAAAGTAGGGGCAAGGCGCTTTGTTTTCACCCGTCCAAATGCTTGATGTTGGCAGTAAATCAGCGAGGTTCATGGTATTAATTAATGGACGTCTTATATTTTCAACACCATGACCAGGTAGGCTACCAAGATAGGCATCCATGGTGTTGATGGTTTCTGTTCTTGCGCTAAAACCAAGGGCATTAATATTTTTTTCAATATGAAGAGCGGACATTTCCACCTGCTCACGGTCGCTATCCATTAAAACGACAACGCAAGTATAATAGCCTTGACCTACCATGCCCGAATTGGTTTCAGCAATGGCTGCCTGGGCATCATTTACCATATTCAATGCATCTTCATCGACAACGCCTGAATTGGTATTAAATACCTGATCGAAAAATCCTCTGACTTTTTGTTTCCACTTTTTTCTAAACTTGGTGAAATGAGCGACCGCTTCATGGTTATCCATAAAGATAAAACGGGAGCTTAACCGGTACTCAATGGGAAGTTGGGTCAGAATGGTGATAATGCCTGGATAAGACTCTAGTGGAAAGCCTTCAATGGCCACACATTGAATAAATTGTCTGCCGACTTTAGGTATTACTCCTGATATTAATTCCTGACCACCAATTATTGCATCAAGGTAAATGGGATTATTCGGCAAGATAATTGGGTGATTAAGGCCCGTTGCACAATACTGTAAATGTCTTAAAAAATTATCAACAGTTTTCTTTTTACCATTTTCATCAACAATTGATTCTGCTTGCAATCTTTGAAGATTGACCGCTGTACTCATGCGAGATTCAAAGTTTCGACAAATCTGCTTAAACTGCTCAATTAACTCATAAGTTTTTGCTTTCTTGCTTTTTTGTGTGCAGGTATCATCAAACATTAATTCAACAAAGCGCTTTTCATTGAGTACTTGCGGAAACCAAGTCAACGTCAAGACAAAATAACCTTCATATAATGTACCCATCGACTCAAACAATGAGCGTCTTTCTTCATCAACCGCCAAAGAGATATCATCTTTAAAGTTAGACAGGCCTTTGTCACTGTAACTTGGTGCTGCACGTCTTATTGCATCGACATGAATCATAAAACCACTACCCATTTCTGATAGGGTCTGGTTAATTCGAAAAGAGACCATCTCACGAGCTTCATCGGTCATATTGGCATTGTCTTCACCTTGGTAAAGCCAGGCTGCCAAAAATGAGCCGTTTTTATTAATGATGACACCATCATCAACAACAGAGGCATAATTTAATAAATCAGAAAATCCCGCTTCTTTTTGACGATGCTTTTTTAGTTTGAGATGGGCGTTTTGAGTAAAAATTTGATAAAACAGCAGACTTAACATGAAGAGCCCTGTCAAACTTATCAAAATCGTGATCAATTCAATCATTGATAACTCCTGTTGTTTTCCCTAAATGGTGTTGAGCGAGCTGGGTAGTAAGATTGATACCGCCTTTGCCTTAGATAAATCGCGCGCATCAGAGGGTCAGCTTTTGCCATCATGCGAAGCCCTTTAAGGGATAAGAACCACATTGCAGTACCGCAAATAAATGCCAACCAATTAAGAGCTGCAAAAACTAAGATGGCAGATAAAAGACCAGAGAACATGACCAGTTCTCTGTCACCGCCCATAAAAAGACTTGGCCGGTTTCCTGAACGTCTGATAGGTATGGTACGAAGGCTCATGATATTTGCTCCGAAAAAGCTGCTTTAGTTGCTGGTTTTGATATTTCAGCACCCTTACCAGTTATTGCTGTTAATGTATTTTGGGCAGCAACTAAAAAAGATAGAACCAGGACAAAAACAATCAAAGTACGCATAAAGCCATTCATGTCCCCACCAAAAATTAGTGTTGCGCCTGCTGCAACAAGACCAATAATGGCAGCACTAAAGGCAAATGGCCCTGTAATGGATTTTTGAATCTTAGTAAGCCACCCATCAAAAGGAAGTCCACCGCCGGCGCTGGCGGCCATGGCTGGATGAGTTATTAAAATCAACGCCAGAATGACAACTCCCGCACCTAGCATTTGTCTGTATTTAAAAGGTATTGCATCGCTCATTTATCTTCTCCTTAAGCAAGTTTTTCGATTTTGTATTGACCATTTTCAAAGCCATTGATTGCTATGATTTCATCAACCTTCCGGCCAGTTGCTGTTCGTCTAATTTGCACTACCATGTGAACCGCTTCTCCAATTAAAGGTTCGATTTCAGCAGGGGAGGCTGGATTTCTGGTAATAAGTGATTTCAAGCGGGTAAGTCCGGAAAGCGCGCTGTTTGCATGCAAGGTGGCCGCCCCTCCTTCATGACCTGTATTCCAGGCATCTAACAAATCTAAGGCCTCACTTCCTCGGACTTCACCAACTAAAATCCGATCAGGGCGCATCCTAAGTGTTGTTTTTAATAGTTGAGTCATATCAACATCTAGCGTTGTGTGATATTGAACGCTGTTTTCAGCCTTGCACTGGATTTCTCCTGTATCTTCAATGATAAAGACTCGTTCTTCAGGTGATTGGTCTACCATTTCATTAATAATGGCATTAACCAATGTTGTTTTACCTGAGCCAGTGCTGCCAACCACCAAGATGTTTTTATGCTCTTTGACTGCTTTTTTAATTACCCTGCACTGATTAACCGTCATGATTTTTGAATCCACATATTCAACGAGGCTAAAAACTGAGATTGCTTTTTTTCTGATAGCAAATGTGGGTCTAGGAACAATGGGCGGCAATTGTCCGGCAAAGCGTGAGCCATCAATCGGCAACTCACCTTCTAATAGAGGTTGGCATCTGGTTACCTCTTTGCCATGGAATCCTGCAACTGTTTTAATGATTGCTTCCGCCCTTCCTTCCGAGATGTGTCCAATGCAGCACATTGCCTCCCCAAGCTTTTCTTGCCATAGACAGCCATCTGCATTAAGCATAATTTCAACGGTCTTTGGGTCGTTCAAAGCATCTTCAATTAACCCGCCCAGATCACGCCTTAGCTTTTCTTTGGCTCGATCTTTTACAGTTTTTTGTGGTTCATCCTGATTAGGCATTTGGATATTCCCTCAATAATTGACTTAATTTCCTTGAGTAACAGAAAGTTTTTCATCTTGTTGAAATTTTCTGATTAAGCGATCAACAATGCTTTCTTTATCTATTTTTTTAGAATCAAGCCAATTATCTTCTCGGCGATCTCGATAGATTCGTCTTTGAATTTCATCACGGTGGACAGGAATGGAGCGAGGGGCATCAAAGGCCAAGCACACCTCCCCATATTTATAATCTAAAATAGTGCAGTAAACATCATCATGAATAACCACTGATTCCCCTAATCTTCTTGTTAATATCAACATGTGTTATCCCCCTTTGTTTAAAATTTCTTTCATTTTGTTTAAGTAGTAAGCTGCCGTTTCAGGACTAGATTTTTTAATAGGCTCATGTTTTGTAACGTAATGTCGGTTTGCCTCGTTTTTGCAAAGTCCTATAAACTGCGCCATGGTTGGTGGCATCTCGAATTTTTTCTCACATATTTCAATCACCGTGGTAATAATCGTGTCTGAAAAAGGTTGCAAATGTTTCTCCCATTCTTTTTTGGCAAATTCTGTAAAGCGTTCCTCTTGGAGTTCCTTGTGCCATATACCGCGATAAGCTACGGCAAACTTTGTAAACATCAGCTCAATCACCTTGCGCCTTTTTATGCTTGGACAGCTCGATGACTTTTCCTCGTTCTTCAAATTCCTCGTTTTCATCGGGGATATAAAATCCGCTGGTTGGCGCTTTTCTGCCAGTACTTCTCCTATCCTTTGCATGTTTTTTCTCCTGCATTACTTCGGTATTAACTTCATCTTCCCAACATTTTTGTGCCAGCCAGTTCGCTGGATATTTCCAAGGCGGCACCCATACGCCATGAGCTTGCTTTGCACCTCGTGCATTCATTTGGTTTTCTAATGCTTGCAGCATGGTTCTCAGTAAAAAATCATCTGGATTGATTTGCTTGAAGCATTCAAGAGCACGTTCACGTGATTTCTTTTCGGGGTACATTCGCCAAAAATGTTCGAACCGCCTAAGAAGATATATATAATTTTCTTCTTTTAGAGGTGTGACGGCTTTTGGGGTATCGGCTGTGTCGGCTTTTTGAGTGTAGCTGTCTTGTAGACCTTTATTTTCAACCCGATTAACCATTTCATCTGTGCCGGCTAACTGTGACGGGTTTGTGATCACTTTATTTTGGACAGAATAATCCCTTGATGCTAAAAGGCATTTTAAAATCAGCTTTTGATCTTTAGATTGATTTTGAATAAGTCCAACACGCTCAAGACCTTCAATTCCTCTTCTGACTTGAGCTCGTGAATAACTTTCTGATTTGATTCCTTGATGGGGCTCAATATAAAGCTGCTCAGCTATTGATTGAAAACTGATCCCCCGCTTTATCCCTGTAATTCCTGTTTTAACATCCATGTATGGCCTTATTCCTCTTAGATAGGCTAATTGCTGTGTATGGGGCAAACCATAGAGTGCTTCTAACTCTTCTGTGTTCATAACAAAGTCCATTTGTTTACAGCGCTCCTTGTTTGTTTTATCTTATATACAACTTATGTAGTAATTTGAAACTCTAAAAGAGTCAAAATACTCTAAAAGAGTTACGATAAATTATTTTTAACACTCATATAGGGTTATGTCAACCTCTATTTGATATACTTTGAGAAAATGATTATGAACGTCAAAGAACAAATTGGCAGAAGAATTAAGGAAGAAAGAAATGCAAAAGGGCTTACCCGAAAAGAACTTGCAGCTCTGACTGAAGATTTGAATGTTTCTCGCATTAATAATTATGAACGTGGAGATAGAACGCCTGGTCCTAGCGCAATAAAACAGTTAGCTGAAGCTTTGGAGGTTTCGCCTGCTTTTTTGATGTGCTTATCCGATGACAAGCAAGGAAGCTTGCATAAGAGAGCAGGTATCGGTGCTTTAGTCCCAATTCTGGATTATCAGCAAGCGTGTGAGCCCATATATCACATCGACGCTTTCAGAAACGAAGACAATTCAGAAAAATTTGATTTAATTCCAATTGATCCAAACTTAGCAAACCGTCTTAGTGAAAATGCTTTCGCTATAAAAATTAAAGATGACAGTATGAGTCCAGAGTTTAGAACAGACGATATGATAATAGTTGATCCAGAAAAAAAGGCGACTCCTGGTGACTTTGTCGTATTTCACATTGAGAATGAAGATGAAGTGATCATTCGTAAATACAAACAAATATCTGCTGGAAAGAATACTGAGTTTGAATTAGTTGCATTAAGTGATGATTGGGCAAATATTCACATTGACAATGAAACTGAGGGACGAGTTGTTGGTACTGCTATGAGTCTTAAGAGAGACTTTAAATAATTTATCGCTCTTCCAGAAACATCAGGAAAAACTCAACTAATCTCCGTGCCTGTTTACCTTGTAAAGCAGCTTCTCCAGTTGCTGCTTTAAGTAGTCGGCTGACCTTAATACCAAGAATTGCGGATAGCATTTTAAAGTCTATATCGCCATGAACCATGACATATTCAATCAGCTGTTTTTGATCAACCTGAGAACAATTAAGTGTTACACCAGAATTAGGCTTCAATAAATCTACAGCACACTCCATAACCAAACTCCTTTTCCAATACCTCGAATGATATAACTACTGTCTGTAACGACAATAGCTATTAAAACATGGAGTTTATGACATTCAAATTTGTTTTTTTTCCTGGAAAAAAATAAGGATAAAATGCAATCTTAATGTGATAACGCCTCAACCGATTCTTTATTTTCGGCCATGTGCTTGCTAATTTTATAGGAGATAAAATATAGAAATAATGCCCCTAAAATAGCCCAACCTCCCAACTGATTAAATACATGCGCATAATCAGCATTTGTTATGAGTGGATCTGTTGCATTAGTCTTAACCATCTCATTAGAAAAATAATGAGACAGCGCAACTGAAACGCCGGACACCATCATCCACGTTCCCATTAATAAGCCTTGAAGGTGAGTTGGCGCGATACGTCCTATCATTGCATAGCCAACAGGGCCAATTAGTAATTCAGCAAATCCTTGGGTAAAGATATGTAAAAATACCCAATAAAGGGCAGTACGCCCAGCGATATCACTGAATTTAATCCCCATGGATAATAAAAGAAATGATACGGCTAGAAAAAGAAAAGCAAAGACGAATTGTTTGCTTTCTGGAAGCTGATAGCCCTTGTTTTGCAATGTTGAAACAACCCAAGCTACCAGAGGCGCGCCTAAAATGATGACAAATGAGTTAATATTATTAATCCATTGTGTAGCGATTTCATAATTGAATAGATGCTTATCGACATTGTTTTTGATAAACAAGGTTATACCCATTGGGCCAGTGTAATAGATCATCCAAAACAAGATTGAAGTAACAGTCAGGATTAAATAAGTAAATATTTTCTCTTTATCTTCTTTGCTATCTTGCCGGAAGCCCAATCCTAGAATAACAAAGAACATAGCAACACTGACTGCTACGACAAGACCATTACTGATATGGGCAGATTTAAAGCATAATATGATGATTGGCGTCATAAACAATACGGTTAATAGACCTACTGATTCCCGAGACATCTTTTTACTTTTCTCTTTTATACTTTGTAGCGTCGTATCAATATCACCTAAGTCTGGCCAATGCCTCAACATCACAAAGAGAACTAGGGCATTTACAATGACACCGATATAAAACAATTGGCTATAGTCATTGGTAAAATCATAAAAGCCACTTAAAAAATAGCCTGCCAAGAATCCTGCATTCATCCACGAATAACTTGAGAAAAATGCTGTCTCTCGTCGGTTATCATCTGCCTTAAACCGTTGCGTGAGCATAGTGTTGTAACAAGTTGTATTCAGACCACAGCCCACTAAAAATAAACTTAGACCAATAAAGAGGGTTGTTTGAGGGGATATCGCTAATAACAACATTCCAACGCATTGCATGATGCTTGTAATAAAATAGAGATTTCGATTAGATAGTAAGGAGCCACCAATCATCCCACCAAATAGATGAAGGACAAAATTAAATGCTAAAAATAATCCCACGATGCTGTTAGAAGCGGTTTGGCTATATCCTAATTGCTGAGTCAGAAATAACGCCAAAGACGAATATAATATTGCGAAGGAAAACGTAGAGAAAGCTTGAATATAGTATAGTGGGGCGACTCCGCTGGGCATTTTTTGCATCTTTTCAGACATCTTACATCCTTTTTATCCTTGTGAAGGCGTGACTTTAGCATTAAAGATGTCTAAACTTAAGCCTTTTATACAAATTAGATTATTTTAAAATAATCTAATTTGCTGTGTTAGGATTGTTTGGTTAATTGGAATGAATCAGATTAGAAAGGTTTCATGGGATGAAGTTAAAACCAAAGTTAGGGAAATTAGCCCGTCATTCTATGAAGAAGTAGAGCGAATTAGTCCACCTAAAAGTATCCCTTTTTATCTTGCCAAATATGATTTTGGCGAGCACTTTGGCATGAATAAATATGCCTATTTGCCAACAGAGACAGGGCAAGTAGAGAAAATCGACAGCACCAAAACCAATAATGAAATCTATCAGCACCTTGGATATGGAAAACATAGCTCCCCACTTGGTATGATCATAGATAAATATTGTGAATGGCATTATTTCGGTGATGAAAACAGGATTTATCCTGATTGTGTTCAAGGTCCAGGCGCCATTTTCAACATGCAAATTATTTTCAATGAAGCCCAGACGGTGGACAATAATGTTTTATCAGCATCTTCAGGGGCACTTTCTTCGTTTTTATTACCTAATATCGGCTGTCGAAGAAAGCATGCGCGTATCCAAAAATATTTCAAAGTCAGTGCTGAAACTCCAAAATCACCTTATGAACATCATTTAATCTTTAGAGAAATACTTAAAAGCAACAGTAGCAAATGGCAAAGTGAAATATTGTATTTCTCTGAACAATTTATTGATGCCGTTAAACATAATGAACACTGGCTTCGACTGAAATTATATTTCTCAGAAGCCCTACGAAAAAAACTAACCCAAAATACCTATGATTCATCCTGCAATGATCTATTTTTGAGTGCCAAGAGAGTCAACCGATATCGACCAACACCCTTTTTAATGGATACAGCCAAATATATATTCAATATTTGTATGGGTTCCGGACTCGGCGTAAAGCCAGCGGTTGATGAGCAATATTTTCCGGTTAGCGAAATTCAAAAAATCTATCACGAATGCTATGGGTTAGAATATACACCAACCATTATGGTCCCTTCTTCATTAAATCAGCAGCCAGATAGTGTCTATTATCCTCTACAATGTCCCTTTTCGAAAATAAATACGTTTAAAACCAATCAAAGTAATAGCACCATTACAGAATTGGAAAGACTGTCAAATGTTCTCTTAGCATATCAAGAAGAGTTTACTGAAGAATCAGGCCCTGCATTCGGTAGTTTTCTTCATCATGTCAGCAAAAACACCAAATTTAATTTCTATCACTATCAGTCTAACGATACAGATAACATATTAAATTCTCATCTACTTAAAGATGAGGATAAGCGCTTTTCAACATCCTATTGTCAAGAAAGTACCGAGTTTGCAGGAGACGCTAAATTCTTTCGGGGCTGCGTAAAAATAGCTACAACTTCACCACAATAAACAATCTGCGCTCAGATTAATTTATTCAACACTCACGAGCTTTCCTTCAACAAATTTGAATTTTTGCTCGGGTTGATAAGGATTCGGTTGATACACCCAAGTAGTCACCTCCTGGGTGCCAGCAGGGATCGTTCGAGTCTGCGTGGATGTCTCTTTTGGCATTCCGCAGGCCTTCTTAACGTCATCCTTCGTCGACACTTTTACCGTGAAGAAGGTTTTACACATGGACATCGACGACACGTTAGAGCCTGCTACGTTTAACTCATACAATGAGTTATCAGAAAAGACGAACGACACTACCTGTGAGTTGCTGCTAGTTGGAGCTGCTCGATAAGACCAAATCTCGAGTTCAAGCTTCTTAGTTAACTCTTCTTGCTGAGTATTCTTCGAAACCGGCGGACCACATTTTGTCAGGACAGCTTGTTCAGAATCTCCTTTCAAGACATTCTGGTAAGTCTTCGGACAGGTCAGTAACGGTTCCGAGGCAAACGAACCGTTTGCTAAACTCATCCCGATCAAAAATACTATTGAAGCTTTTATTCTATTCATACTCAGGTTATTCCTATGCCAAGTTTACTCAAAGTCTAGTCCAGTGTTTGCTTTCGAATATGATAATTTAAATTAAAAGAAACCAGAACCATAGTACTGCTCCACATTTTATTTAGTATGCCAAGATAGTAACGTATGTTGGTTAGGTAAGTTCTAATAAATCCATATATTTTTTGCTTATAGCCTTTTCACTTAATGGTGGAAAATAAAAGGTAGATTGATGATCCACCAGCTGGTTTCCAACTGAATCCAGAGCCGTCCAGTTATAGTTCGGATCTTGGCCTGGAAGAAATGCTGCTTTATATATACATACCTGATAATCCGATGGATAGAATTGTTTTAAGTAATCAACTAATAAGTGGAGATTACTTGTACTCTGTCTATCTACTCTGCCTAGGTTAGCAGGTTGAAACAGGATAACATGAGAGTACGGGTCTATATTTCTTTCATAGATTAATAATTCAGTAGCATCAATACAAAATAAACCTTTATCCCCAGGGTCAATCTGAAAATCGGCAAATAAGCAATCCATAGATGAGATAGCAGGCAAGATAATGGCTTCGCCACCATTTTCTCTAATAGTGACAGCAGCTTTTAAAGCAGAGTCCGCATAGACTGTTGGATGCCCATAAAATACAACGCAAAGGATTTCAAATTGCTCAATTTCTTGCACAATATAGTTTGTAATATTTTGATAAGCCACACCGCGGTTTTCATCAGAAAAATAGATAGGCTCAAGTGACTCAGCTTTTTTAGCTTCTTGCTCAATCCATTCTTTTAAGTGGTCTTCATTCACTAGATATAAAACTTTATCAGCCAGCTGAATGACTTTCTTTGTTTCTTCCGTAAGATGCGCAATTGATTTAATCCCTGAACCAACAACGATTAATTTAGGCATTAAAACAAACTAACTTATTTGTGTGTGGTTGAGGTTTTTGTTTGAAAGTAACAACTTTGTTTGTATGAGGCTGTTTCTGAATCTTACATTGAACATGAAATTGATTATTTTCAGAACTTGAGTTAATAAAATACTCCGTTCCCACGGCCTCCATAACCCTTTCTAAATCAGTCATTGTCTACTCCCAAACAGTTTAACTTTTTTCATATTGTATAAATAAATTTCTCCTACGTATAGTTAAAAGATCTAATATTTATAAATTTGCTTGCATAATAATACTCTTTATGATTCAATAAAAACTCTTTTAGAGCATTTGAATTCAAATAGAGTTATTTGGCAACCAGGTTGAAATACATACAGGAGGTAACAATGTTCGAAGTATCCAATCAATCTATCCCACAAAAAGTATTATTTGTCCCAGATCTAGAAAGAATGTTGGGTAGAAACCGTGTGACTTTAAGACGCTGGTGGCTTACTGGCAAGTTTCCAAAACCAGTCAAATTAAATGGCACTACTTTAGCATGGCATAGTGATGAAATTGAACAGTGGATCGATCAAACTATTGTGAATGGTGAAAAAGACGCCAGCTAATTAACATATTGTATATGATAAGCAGGCATATAGCCTGCTATGTATTTTAGAAACTTCAAAAATTCACCTCTGATTTTTTCAATATTATTTGCCAATCGCTCCCGGATTTAATTCAAAATCATGCATTTCGTTTAGGATTAAAGTAACATTTAGTAACTGCGTATAATAGCGGTAAAATTCCTACTATAATAAATACTAAATCGCCTGGAGTACGTAACCATTCAAGTAACCTCGCTGTTTCCTGTCCGCCATACTCCAAACTGCGCGCATGCCAATAACCATTATTTAATACATCATAGAGTTGTAATACACCGCCAGGGAATAAACTGAAAACAACCATCATCAATAAGCCAATATTTAGCCCCCAAAAAGAGATTTTGACGTATTTTTCCAGAGAATCCCACTGCTTATCTGTAGAAACATGCCGCATTGAAAATACTAATAACGCAACTGCTAACATGCCAAAAACACCCATCATAGCTGCATGACCATGGTTAGGTGTGAGCATGGTTCCTATTTCAAAATAACTAACAATAGGCAGATTTATAAGAAACCCAAAAACCCCTGCCCCAACAAAATTCCAAGCGCCCACAGCCATGATAAAATAAAACGTCCATTGATGTGGAATGCGAATTGGTTCTCCTGACGGTAACCGTTCTGCTTCGGTGACTTTCACGAAATCCCATGCATCAAGCGTGAGTAAAGTGAGGGGGATAACTTCCATTGCAGAAAAAATGGCAGCAAATGCCATGTTCATTTCACTATGGCCATTGAAATACCAATGATGTCCTGTTCCAATAAGTCCGCCACCGAAATACAGAATTGCATCCAAGTATATAACTCTTACAGCAGTTGTACGAGTGACGACGTTCAAGCCTAACAAAATTGTTGCTACTAAAACTGTTACAAAAAATTCGAAAAAACCCTCTACCCACAGATGAATAATCCAAAACCGCCAAGTATCAACAATTGAAAAATGTGTATTATTATCAAAAAACATTGCCGGCAGATAAAAAAATGGAATAGCTAATGCCGCCAAAAGAAATAGACGCGATATTTCGCCTAATTCCGGATCTTTGATAACAGGAGCAATATTCCGCAATAATAAGACAAACCAAAAGACTAATGCTACAGCTAGCCCAATTTGCCAGGCTCTACCTAACTCAAGATATTCCCAACCTTGCTGACCAAACCAAAACCAATATTTTGAAAGCCACTGGAAAGTACCGGCCCATTCTCCTAAAAGACTACCAATGACTACGATAACTAAAGCAATAAACAGTATATGAATATAAACTGCCTGATATTTCTTTTCATGCCCGCCTATCTCGCGGGCTAAGAGCAATCCACCTGCAACATATGAGGTTGCTATCCAGAAAATTGCCAGTTGCAAATGCCAAGTACGTACCACATTACTTGGAAAAATATTAGATAAATCCAGTCCAAAAAAATTCCCTGGCTCTGCTCGATAATGTGCGGTTAATCCGCCCACCAATGCCTGCAACAAAAACAAAAAAACCACTACTACAAAAAATTTGAGGGTTGCCTGTTGACTTTGGCTTGGATTACCAACTTTGAAAATAGGAGCAGTTCTCTCAGGATTACGTTTCCATCCCAGATAATCAAATTTACCAAACGCTAATAAGACAAGTGCTGTACCTCCCAATAATGCAATTAGACTCATTGCACTCCAAAATAATGCGGCACTTGATGGGAAATTGCCAGCTTGAGGGTCATAAGGGAAGTTGTTTGTGTATGTTGTTGTCTCGCCAGGCCGTTTAACAACAGATGCCCAAGCTGTCCAAGAGAAAAAAGCAACTAGGTCTCTTAACTCTTGGTTTGATGAGATGAAATTATGGGGTAAACCTCCATTACCAGAAGGAGATGAGAAATAATTTGACCACCATTTAATTTGTTGATTATATGACTTTGTTTCTGCTTCAGAAAAATGTAGAACTTCATCACCGGGTTCAAATCGATTTTGTTTCAATAATTCTCGAGTTAAGGCATTAACCACTTCCTTCTTTTCTGATTGAAGTTCATTAAAAGGGACTTTATATTGCTCTGTTGCAATATAATCAGCAACATCCAAGGTTAAATTATGTAAATACTGTGCTGAAAAATCAGGGCCAAGATAAGCGCCATGTCCCCAAATGGTGCCATTATTCATTAAGCCATATTTAAGAAATACAGACTGACCTGATAAAATATCTTTTTTACCAAAAATAACTTCCCCTTGAGGATTAATAACATTTTGCGGTATAGGTGGCGCATCCTGTTGAACTTTATAAGTTAATGATATTAGAACTGAAAACCCTATCAGCATAATTATCAAAACTGAACGACGCCACCAGGGAGAGAGCTTCTCGACTTGTTGATTAGTTTGGTTTACTTCTTCCATCTGCCGCTTAAACTCCTTTTTCACTGGTATTAGTTTCTAAAACTGAGTTAGAAATTCAGTTTTTGTTTACCATGCTGACTATCCTCTTTGACCCTTGCATCTCAAACTCAAATTATATTACAGTTTTCTATATATTATTCAATAGGTTGATATTTGTTACTTGCAATTATTTTGGCGCTATAACTTTCTAAAGATTATTGACGCCATTGAGAAAATGTAAATTAGAATGAGAGAGCAACTAATTTTAGAAACCATACCAGCCAAAAACCGTTTCATACCTTTGATCTTAATTACTTTTTAGGCTAGAACATCCGAATTCAATACTATTGATAGACTAACATAAAATTTTTTCCTATATTTAATAATACAGACCTATAATTAGATCACCAAAAATGGAATTTAATACTCAAGAAGAGGAAAAGTTAGCCACGGTTATGTTTGAAATCCTCGATGGCGTACAAAACCCTAATTTAGTCTGCAACAAGAGTGGGATCATATTATTTTCAAACAAAAAATATAAAGAAATAGCAGCCAAAAGACCTCGAACGGTTCCTTTTTGGAAAGTATATCCATTAACCACTAATTCCCCAGAGTATTTTACAGAAGCTGTGGAAAATGAAATTGAATCTCGTGCAGAAATAAAAGTTAAAGAAAAATCGTTTATTGTCCGCGTCATACCTATAAGAAATATTTTAGTTAATGAAGTAATCTATATTATTTATTTTGAGGATATCACTCCCCAAAAGAATCTAACTGATCAACTCAAATTTGATAAAAAAGCGATGCAAAAAGCTTTTTTGGATACAATCCTCGCTTTCTCTGAATTTATAGAATCTAGAGACACCTATACATCAGGTCATCAAAAGCGAGTGGCTAGGCTTTCGCTAAATATAGCGTCAAAATCGAATATTACCGACCCGAAGTTATTAAGTACCATATATTTTGGCGCTTTGATGCACGATATAGGCAAAATTGGCATCCCAATGGAATATTTGGTCACCCCACGACGGTTGACTGAACACGAGTATGGCGTAATGAAATCTCATGTTGTGATTGGAAACAAAATTATTGAACACATGGATTTTCCTTGGGATATTAAATCAGTGGTATTTCAACATCATGAACGCATTGATGGTTCTGGCTACCCAAATGGACTCACAGGAGAGGAAATCACTATTCCAGCAAGAATAGTTGCTATCGCAGATGTCTATGAAGCAATGTCGACAAACAGGCCCTATCGTGAATCATTGCCACATGAAACCATACTAAATTACCTTAAAGACAATAAAGGAAAATTGTTTGATAGCTACTTTATTGATTGCTTCTTTAAATGTATATCCGAGCTCAAAGATGTATACCAAATTAATCCCGACTTTAGACCATATGATCTTTTTGGTGAATAAGCGTATAAGGTAACCTGTGAGATACCCAGGATTTACAAAAGTACCCAGTAAAGTACCCAGCAAGATATTTTCAGGAAAAATCAGATTTACAGCTAACAGGATAACCTATTGAATTATTGAGGTTTTTATTGGTCGGGACGGAAGGATTTGAACCTTCGACCCCTAGCACCCCATGCTAGTGCGCTACCAGGCTGCGCTACGCCCCGACGTGGATGAGCATTTTACTGGGTTATGGGTTCGATGACAAGAATTTCGTTGCTTTTTAGGCATAAAATCGATGGGATGAGTGTAATCGAAACCAGGCTCCCTTAAATAGGCAAATACTTATATATTGGGGTTAAGTGTTTCTGCCGTTTGAGCGGGCTCTTCCGGTAAACAATAATTTTTTATTCCAACAAAAGCATCACCTACCGTTGCTACCACTGATGTGGTGCTTTTAGTAGCTAACGTTGCTGTAAACAACGCCGGCATAAGAAGAACATCCACCGCTGTTTCCAATAATGAGTTTGCTACCACTAAAGACCATTTGATTAGCGAGCCAATTAAACCTTTTGTTGCATTTTCCAAACTACTTCCCATGGCACTTAAAAAACCCTCATCAGAACCCGAGAATAGTCCACCAAACAATACTCTAAATGGTAAAGCAATTAACTTCGCCGCTAGAATTGCTAACCCTATCGCTGCATAACAACACACCGAGAGAACACCTAACACAAGATTAGGAATTGCCATTAGAAAAGAGGAAAAAAGATTCGTAAAATGCCCTGCAAATTCTGAAAAAGAATGATATCGGGTAAGAGGAGTTGCTATCGATTGCTGATAAGACGATTGATAGGGATCGAAAACCCCCATCACCTGGTCAATCACTTTATGCTTAATCATATGTTCAAAATTATAATTCGCGTCTTGGCCAATGCTGGTAAAAAAGGTCTTAAGCGTCATAACAGGCTACTCTAAAAAAAGAGGGCATTATGTCAAAATTATCATCATTTAGCAAGATGATTATCAATCATCCTATTAGAAAACCTAACGCTCGCTGTGGTTTCCATCTTATCAAATTAGCGGTTGGAACTCGCATTATACTGCGAGACTAGCGAACATCAGTCTATCCTTGTATACTCTTTCATTTTCGACTTTGAAATCGATCGAATGAATGCGCTTGAAATCAGAAACCTTGTAAAAACTTACCAAAATGGCGTTCACGCCGTCAAAGGAATCAGTCTGTCTGTGAAGCAAGGCGATTTTTTTGCTCTTTTGGGTGCTAACGGGGCTGGGAAATCAACGACCATTGGTGCTATTACGACGCTATTATATAAAACCTCCGGGCAAATATTAATTGAAGGGTATGATTTAGATAAACAAACCAGTGAAGCAAAAGCTTGTTTAGGACTGGTCCCACAAGAATTTAATATCAATATTTTTGAAACATGCGAACAAATTCTAATTAACCAGGCCGGATTTTATGGGATTTCGCGTAAGATTGCCAAACAACGCGCCGATAAACTCCTCAAACAATTGGGTCTTTGGGAAAAGAGAAAAGAAATTGTTCGCCACTTATCCGGGGGCATGAAACGTCGATTGATGATTGCCCGGGCTTTGATCCATGAACCCAAAGTATTAATCCTGGACGAACCAACGGCAGGTGTAGATATTGAGATTCGACGAAGTATGTGGGATTTCCTAACCTTTATCAACCAACAAGGCACCACCATTATTTTAACCACCCATTACCTAGAAGAAGCCGAGCAATTATGTAAAAACATCGCCATCATTCATCAAGGCGAGATTGTTGAAAATACAACGATGAAGAATTTATTACAAACGTTGCGATTTCAAACCTTTGTGTTTGATTTAGAACAACCGATTAACTTTCTCCCGGACTTGAGCCCGTTCACTCTGAACACGATTGATAGTTGCACCTTTGAAATCCGCGTTGACCAGCAATACAATTTGAATGATGTTTTTCGTAAACTCGATTCACTGGGGTTAGCGGTGAAATCGATGCGTAACAAATCAAACCGCTTAGAAGAACTGTTTTTGGATTTAATCAACCATGACTAACAAAGCGACGCTCATTGCGTTATATACCATTGTTCGCCGAGAAATACGACGAATGTTTCGAATTGCTAGTCAAGTTTTCTTGCCCCCAGTCATTACAACCGCCTTATATTTTTTGATCTTTGGCACGCTCATTGGCCAACGTATTGGGCTGATTCATGGGGTCAGTTATCCTTTATTCATTGCTCCAGGTCTTATTTTAATGTCGGTCATCACCAATGCGTATGGCAATGTGTCCACCTCTCTATTTAGTGCACGTTTTCAAAAAAGTATCGAAGAAATGATTGTCAGTCCGATGCCGAATTATCTCCTATTGATTGGTTATGTGACCGGTGGTGTGATTCGGGGTGTCATTGTTGGTATTCTTGTATTTATCGTTTCAGCTTTTTTTGTTGACGTTGATCTGCATCATCTCGGGTTCACTTTTCTAATACTAATTGCCGTATCCGCACTTTTCTCATTAGCAGGTTTTACCAATGCCGTGGTTGCTCGCTCTTTTGATGATGTTGCCATCATACCCACATTCTTGCTCACCCCATTAACTTATCTAGGTGGGGTGTTTTACGACGTGGATATGCTTCCGCCCTTCTGGCAAACGATATCGCACTTCAACCCGATTTTGTACATGGTGAATTTATTTCGTTATGCGATGTTGGGGCTAACCTCCATCCCGGTATCGGAAGCCATCCTGGTTATCACCTTAACAATTGTGTTTCTCATCTTCCTGAATATGTATTTACTATACCGTGGCGTTGGATTACGTGATTAGAAAGGCAGCATTGCAAACGACACTTAATTTATTGCTTCTTACGAACAAATCCGATGGCCGCCAATCGACTTTCAATGGAAGGGTGAGTAGAAAACGCACTCGTGATTGATTTAAAGGTATTAACTTTCGAAGGGTCATATAAATAAGATGCTTGGCGGACTTGCTCATGGGCCGTTTGACCATACTCTTGCTGATAAGCTTCTGCATTCGCTTCATGATCTTGAGATATTTTAAGCAGGGCGCGTGCCATCGGTTCGTTGTCTCGCATTAATTCAACACAACCAGCATCGGCCATGTATTCTCGCGTACGACTCAAAAATAACGCTAACAAGACGGTGATAATTGGCAACACATAGCGCAAGATTAAAATAATGGCGAATAACCGATTATCGCCGCGCCTATCTCGCTTAAAAATAATCGTGTAAAAGAGTATATCTACCACCATCAACAAGATATTACTGAGAATAGCGACCATTAGCGTTAACTTGATATCATGGTGGCGAATGTGGCTTAACTCGTGGGCCATCACAGCGGATAATTCGGACCTGTCCAGTTTTTCCATGAGCCCGCGAGTAATCGCCACCATAGCGGATTTTTCACTATAGCCGCTGGCAAAGGCATTCATATAGTTTGCCTCAATGATGTAGACTTTTGGCATAAAGGGCATACCCGCAGCCACCTTCATTTCTTCAACGACGTTATAGAGCTGGCGTTCTTGAGTGGACTGCGCTGTTTCCGGTGTTATTTGCCTCGATTGCGTGCCCAGTAACATCAATTTATCGTACATTGCAAACGTCACCATCAACGAAAGAGCCGCAATCGCAATTAAAAGTAACGTCGCATAGGGCGTGACCTTGAGCGTTAGCAGTGCAGCAAGACACTGTCCAAGAGAGGCTTGGGGATATTGTGACATCAATACCACGCAATCCACGACTAACCCAACAATGATATAGATAAGAAAAAACGCCACAATCACTTGTTTTGTCTTTTTCTCATTCCTTTTTAGTTGAGCGCGCCAATCCCCCGTGGTGGCATGATAATCTGATAAGGCCATAGGTTACCTAAAATTTGACCCGATAATCCTCAGCTTCTTGGACTTTTTCTTCCGTTAAGCTCCAATATTGAAATTCCTTATTCAATGCAGAAGAGAAAATATTGACAACCATGGTTTCAAAAAACGATTTCTTGGTGGCATTATAGCGCTCAATACTATCATTGTAGGCCTGTTTGGCATAAGAAAGCTTATTCTCTGTATTAACAATTTCCTCTTGTAGCTGCAATGCATTTTGACTGGCTTTTAAATCAGGGTACTGCTCAAATACGAGATTAATATTAGAGGCAATTTTAGAAATTTCATTCTCTGCAGCGATTCGGTCTTTGTCATTTCCTTCCGCTTTAGCGGCTTGGGCTTTGTTTCGTAACTCGACCACATCTTTTAAGGTGGTTTTTTCATAATCCATGTATTTTTTCACCGTTTCAATCAATGACTGAAACACTTTAAAACGGCGATCAAGCTGGATGTCTATCTGACGTTGATTATTATTCACCGCTTCTATCATGGCGATTAACTTGTTATAGATACCTATCGCCCAAAGGAAGACCACCACAACGATTATCGCTAGCACGATAAGAAATGTTTTCATGGTTATTCTCTGATTAAGTTACCTGTTATTATTTATAGCATTCTTCTCGCATTTTTGCGATTAAAACTTTAAAGTCCATTCCGCTGTTTTTTCCTTAAGACAGTTTGCAAATATTCGCCTATAATGATTATATTAGAGATTCTTTCATCCTAATAAAAAGAATTGACACTCGGCCTGGACTTACATTAATATTGGCCAAATATTTGACATAATAATATGAAAAAAGGACCATTCCATGCACGATCTCATGAAAGAATGGCAAAGCGAACATAAACATGAACTACAACCACCGGTGATCGCTTGGCCCACGCTATTACTCTTTTTCTTAGCACTTTCTATTTTTATCGGTTCTTTATATTGGTGTGTGACCGGTCATCTATCATTGTGGGCGGGTTTCTTTATCAACGCCATCTGCCAGTTTATCATGTTTACGGTTTTGCATGATGCGTCTCATCGTTCATTGTCCCAAATCCCTTGGATAAACGAAAGCATCGGGACCCTTGCTACAATTATATTAACGCCCATTGCTGGAATCAAAGTATTCCGTTTTATCCATATGCAACATCACCGATTCACTAATGCGGGTGTGGACCAGGACCCTGATCAATGGTCAGCAGTAGGTCCCAAATGGCTATTGGTTTTTAGGTGGATGTTTTTTGATATTCATTATGTTCATTGGTATTTAAGCCGTTGGCATGAACGCCCTAAGAGAGAACGTCTCGAATTGCTAATCATCTTACCAGGCGCAATTATATTGATGGTAACCCTGGCCCTGTTGGGTTATGGTTGGCAAATATTGTGGCTATGGCTGCTTTCAGGACGATTAGCAGCAACGTTACTCGTGGCCACATTTGATTATTTACCTCACGTACCTCATGATACAACAGCACAAGAAAATGAGTATCGTGCAACCAATATCCGCCCGAATCAAAGCTGGCTAATGACGCCCTTACTATTAGGGCAAAATTATCACTTGATACACCATTTATATCCACGGCTACCATTTTATCAATACATTTGGGTCTGGCATCACGCTGAGAAACAACTAAGAGCATCCGGCGCAAGGATATTAAACTGGCGAGGGCAAGATATCAGTGACAAGACAAATCAAACCTCGTCAGGTGATACGACCGCCAAGGAAGCAAGCTAACGCTTGCCCAACAAAAATTAGAAATTGGCTAAGTTTCGCTGACATTTTTTTCATTCGGGTTTATACTTTTTCATATTAAGATACGATTGGCCAAAGAACATGAAACAAAAATCAAGCAAAATTGTAGAGCAAGTCGCACCCTTCTTCATCCTTGGAATCACCATTGCGTTTATGATCGCTTTATTAGTTTTTTTCTCCTATATATTGATCTGGGGCGTTATCATTGGTGCGATTTTAGCGTTAATTGCCTGGGTGAAACAAACCTTCTTCCCGACTGAACAAACTAAAAAATCAAAGCAAGGTCGAATCATAGAACACGATGATAAATAGCGATGCCTGAATTACCTGAAGTTGAAACCACGTGCCGCGGATTATCGCCCTTACTACACCAGAAAACGATCCAAACAATCCATGTTTACCAGCCCAAACTAAGGCAGCCTGTTCCCGATAATTTAGCGAATCTTTGCCGCAATCAAACCATTCAAGCAATTAACCGTCGCGGAAAATATATTATCTTAAGTCTCAAAGAAGCGGCTATTTTAATCCACCTTGGCATGACAGGCCATTTACGCGTGCTGCCTGAGCAACAAATTCGACAGAAGCATGACCATATCGATGTGGTTTTTACCAATAACCAAGTCCTTCGCTACCACGATCCTCGGCGGTTTGGTTGCTGGCAGTGGGTTGATGGACCATTGCATCAACACCCAAGCCTATCTCACTTGGGTATTGAGCCACTCGATGATGGATTTGATGGCCAATATTTAATGAATGCTTGTCTGCATAAGAAGCAACCTATCAAATCCACTATCATGGATTGCCGTTTTGTTGTGGGAGTTGGTAATATTTATGCAACCGAAAGCTTATATCTAAGCCGCATCCATCCACTAGCCCCCGCGGGCAGTTTATCCAACATTCAGTATGAAGCCCTGGCAGAAAAAATCAAAGAAGTGCTCAACAAAGCCATCGAAGCAGGGGGGACAACATTGAAGGATTTTATCAATCCGGAAGGTAAACCCGGCTACTTTGCCCAATCTTTATTCGTTTATGGACGAAACCATAAACCCTGCCCAACCTGCGGGGATATTATAAAATCAATCAAAATCAATGGTAGAAGCACAGCCTTTTGCCCAACTTGCCAATCCGCCTAAGCCTAGGATTTAACACTGAGCGTTCCTCAACTTTTTGGGATATTATCGATATTAAGTCGTTGCGAGCGTATGCCAAGCAATCCAGATCAATCTCATGATATCGATCTATGCTAAATTGCTTCACTTCGCTCGCAAAGACGGCAACTTTTCCCTATTGAAACGCTAAGGTTTTAACGGGCGAATTGTGTGACCGATGCAATGGCCAAATCAATGATTTTCTTTGATTGGTCCTCATCTGCTTTGATTTGACTAATATCGTTAACTAATTCAACTAAAAAATGAGCAATTTCATCCGGTGATCGCCCAACGTGATATAAGGGGTGTGCACATTCAAATAGGTATTGGAGCAGATTTTTGCTAATAATAGCATTATCGTTGGAAAATCGTGTGTCCTTATCCGGATCACCAAACAACAACCAACCAGGAGACACGTTGAGTGCATCGGCAATCGCCATCAACTTGGTTGGTTCGGGGATAGCCTCCCCTTTGAGGTATTTACGACAGATGACGGACGAATAACCGGTAATTTCAGCTAATTTATACACATCAACGCCAACGGTAGATCGATTAGACGTAAAACCAGCCGCGTTCATAGATTGAATTAAACGCTGAGCAAACTGTTTTGAAAGATCCACTTTCCCCATCACTGATTCAATCGACGATTGTTTTTGGTACCCAAGAGTTTAGCAAGTTAACCACCTAACATCAATTAAGCCAATACGTCAAATGGCACGACTAACGCTTACTTTTTCGAAACCGGTGAATAAAGAACGTTCTATACCCGTGATCATTCAGAATTGTTTTAATACTTCTGTTAGTTGATTAATAAAAGCTTCTAATCGATTGGCAAACTCATCGAGCTCGGGTCCGTACTTTTGACGATATTCCTCAATGTTCGTATCAGGCGATAAATTTGTTTTAATAACTTCGGTCACATCCTCCAAGCATTTATTCGATTCAAAGTATAAAACTTTGAATCGATCAACGAGCTTGGGATCGTATAAGTTAGGATCCATGCTAGCTGAATTAATTTTGGAACCGACTTCCGCGCGAACCCCCTCGAGTTTTTGCATCACTTTGAAAAGTAAGTCATGGGTTTTGTTATCAACCGCATCAATCAGACGAACGGGTTCTTTTTCTTCTACCATTTTTATTCCTATAGTAGATTATCGTTTACTTACTATTTAGTGTAACACGTAATCGTTACTTTGTGGGATTTGCTGGGACAACTTCAAATTATATGACCTTTTTTTCTATCGAATTTCAACAGATTTTCATCAATTATTTGTTTTAGAAAAGAACAGATAATGATACAATTGCTTTTTTTGGGCACAGTGGGCTGCCATGTTATTACATTATTTATTTGTCCTAGGTATTTGTGTAGAAGCGATTACTGGCGCAATTGCTGCTGGTCGTAAACGCATGGACTTTTTTGGCGTTATTATTATCGCCTGTATCACGGCCCTTGGGGGTGGAACTGTCCGCGACCTCTTGTTTGACACCCATCCAATGACTTGGGTCGCCCACCCTGAATATTTACTCTATACCGCTTTATCCGCTTTGTTGACTATCTTTATTGCCCATTCCTTAGTGCGCATCATGAAGATGTTTCTCATTTTAGATGCGTTAGGTCTTTCTGCATTTGTCATCATAGGTACCCAAAAAACATTGGCGCATGGCTTTTCTCCAAGCGTTGCCGTTATTAGCGGCATGTTAACGGGGATTAGCGGTGGCATGCTCCGGGATATTCTTTGTAATGATATTCCCTTAGTTTTACGCAAAGAACTCTATGCGATTATTGCTCTGTTTGGCGCCATCCTTTTCATTACCTTAGGCTATTTTCATATTCCACATGATATCAATGTCATTGTTACCCTGCTAGCCATATTTAGTATCCGACTTTTGGCTATCTTTTTTCATATTGAAATGCCTAAGTTTGATTATGCATCCAGTATTAAACGTGGGCGATAGCAATTAATGCATAAAAAAAAGCCCAAGGTTATCTAACATACCTTGGGCTTTTTTGTCGGTGCGATATTACGCTACCGCATCCATTGCAAGCATCGTATTTTCGGACTGATTTTGCTCTAAGGTTTGCTTTAAACTCTGATGAAGCGTGACTATGGCATTCTTTACTTCAACCGTCTCTTTGGGTTGAGTCGCAAAAAAGTTTTTACACTGTCCAAGTGACAATAAGGCGATGACCATATTCGCCAATCCTTTTAACAAATTGATCAGTTTTTCCTTCGCAGGTTGGCTCAAATCGATTTCTTTTTCCTTATCTGCAATAAATTGACAGCATTCATTGAAAAATCCAAGAACATCTTCCTCATGCTTGATATCCTGGAGTAATTTAGGTTTATTATCTGTATAAAAATACTGCTTCTTTAGCCTCTTGATTTGTTCTTCAACAGCCTTTAAGCATTCTTTTTCCTTATCAGTTAAGGTGTTGTCGCCATTCCATTGACCGGCACAAGTGGACACCACCTTGAAGGAATCATGCGAATATTCCAATATCTCACACAGGGCTACCTGCTTTTTCACAAATGCTATAGCCGATTTCAGTTTCTGATTGATAGCTTCTAATGCATTCAGTGGATTGTCAGCGGGTTGAAACTCATATGCTATTTTCTTAAGCGCTTGCACACACAAGTCATAATGGTGAGCACCTTTACTTTCTTTATCATCCAAGCACCATTTATCCAGACATTGGTTGAATAGGGCTAATTGCCCCTGTGGTGAACAGAAGCTTTCGGCTGTTAATTCTGCCATCTTGGCAAAATCATCGGATGATATTTTATTTTTTATATGAAGCTTTAGCTGCTCAACTTGTTCAAGTGTATTAAGCGCACCGATTAATATTTCCAGCGAAGGCTCCTTATCCCAGCTAGTCGAAAGTACCTTATTAAGGTATTCAGCGGTTAAGCCATACTGACCCTTTAATGCTTCTATTTTTTCGTTGATTGTATGAATGTCACTTTGAAGTTTGTAATAGCTTTGGAAGAAGCGATCATCTAATTCTTTGGAAAATAAGTTACTAAATTTTTCATTCAAACTCTCATCGCTTAACTCAAATTGTATCTTGCTAAACTGCCATTGAATTAATTGATTGCGGATATTAGCTTGCTTGTAGTTTGCTAAGTTTTTCAGTGCTTGTGGGTATTGAGCCACAAAGGTTGAAAATAGCTCGACTTCCCTATCCGCTTTTGGCGAATACATTTGTTGGAAAGACTCCAACCGATTTAAAAGAACTTGTGACATTTTGTCTGAACCATCCCATCGAGCCACATATTCCATGTTTTCACTGCTCTGAGCTGTACTTGTCACCGGTGCATTTTGCACATGAGCGATGAGAATCGACAAATAGGCATTTAATAACTCTCTTTTCGGTGAAGCCCCAATGCCTTCTCCAAGATTTGTTGGGGTCTCATTTTCATTAATCCGGGAATCTAATTGACAGCTACCCTCAACCAGCTTGATAAATTGCCCAAATCGGTCTCTATCTTTTTGTGAAAAATGGCTAAAATGATTTTTATACAGATCCGCTAATTTGTCTTGCTGACCATCCATATTAAATATCACAAAGTAGTCTTTTAAATATTGAGTGTTCCAACTATGGTCAGCAATTTTTTGACTTTCGAAGGATAGTTTTTTATAAAAATCCCAAAGTTCTTCAATCGCATTCTCTTTATATAAGTCTGGATCAGATAATCCCAGCCGTTCTGGTGTCAAATGCAATGACTCCAAATTTCTGCGAATATTACTAACATTACTGACAAAATTCCAAAACGGATAAAAATCCGGATTGCTAGGATTGCCTGGAATTAGAGAATTATAACTCATAAGAAAAGCCTGTTAATGAATCAATGAAAATACCAATTGTAACACAATATTAGAGCATACCGAATAAATACAATCTATTTAGTCTTTTTTTAAGTCTTATTTTATGTAAGACGACCAACTAGAAACGATTATTGTAAATTTCAGTTACAGAATTGTAAAGTATAATTATTGTGTTAGTCAAGGAATCAATGATCTTTTAGTCAAAAATATATGCACAGTGCATTTATTGAGAGTTTTTATACAATTTGAATGAATCAGGACTTCTAAATAACTTGCTTCATGTTCCCTTCTCCCCATGTCTGGGGAGAAGGTGCCCAAAGGGCGGATGAGGGGTTGTTGAATCGAAGATATTATTTTGATGAATAGCGCATAGCGCGTGAAATGCTTACGAAAAAGCCCCCTCAGCCTGGGATAGATGAAAGGGCCGTCGATTCAGTGTAAACCCGGGTTGATTGATACACTCTTTTGGGCGCGGATAGATACCCGTGATAGATTAAGATTAACTCCTGCCAACATTAAAACGGGACATCATCATCCAAATCATCAAACGCTTGTGGTGCCGGGGATTGGTTAGGCGCTTTTGCGGCTGGCTGACTTGCGGGTGCAGCATCGGCATAAGCTGGTGGAGCCGATTGATAGGCATTATCGCCAGGAAATGCAGGCGATTGGCCAGCAGCTCCACGGCCATCTAGCATTTGCAAATCGTTTGCAATAATTTCCGTGGTGTAACGGTCTTGGCCTTGCTGATCTTGCCATTTCCGTGTTCTTAAACTGCCTTCGATGTATACCTTACTGCCCTTGCGCAAATATTCACCGGCAATTTCGCCCAAACGGTTAAAGCAAGAGACTCGATGCCATTCTGTACGTTCTTGTCGTTCTCCTGTTTGCTTGTCCTTCCAGCTCTCACTGGTAGCAATAGACAATGTGGCAACGGGGGCACCGCTAGGCATGTACCTGACTTCTGGATCGCTGCCTAAATTACCAATTAGGATAACTTTATTAATACCTCTGGCCATGAATTTTCTCCTTTGCGAAAGTTAAACGTTACATATTATCCATTTTATTTCGTACCTTAGGGGACGACCCAAAGCACGAGACAGACTATTGTAGCGCACTTTCATTAATTATAAATAGCTAGGTAACGTGACTAAATTTCTCAACAAGCGAACTTTAGTCACGTTACTTAATAAAAACCTTTACCCAAAAACGTTAACGCACCATTTTTAGTGTTGCCCTTGCTTACCCTATTTAAGCACAACTGATTTTAGATGTCAGCTGACTCGATGGTTTCAATAACAATCGTTTCTTTGGGGACATCAGCGTGCCCCATGTGGACGCCTGTTTTGACTTTAGCGATTTTATCAACCACATCCATCCCATCAACCACTTCGCCAAAAACGCAATATCCGTAGCCTTGCATATCTTCCGAGGTAAAGTTGAGAAAGTCATTATCCACTAAATTAATGAAAAATTGCGCTGTTGCGGAGTGAGGATTGCTAGTGCGCGCCATGGCAATGGTTCCACGCTTATTTGGCTTGGCTTGTTTTGCCTCATTCTCAACCGGTTGTTTGGTGGATTTTGTTTCCATCTCTTCCGTAAGGCCACCACCTTGAATCATAAAGGAATCAATGACCCGGTGGAAAATGGTATTTTCATAAAATCCATCCGCCACATACTGCTTAAAGTTAGCACTGGTTTTGGGTGCATTTTCTTCATCTAATTTAATGGTGATATCACCAAGATTTGTTTTTATCGTATACATAAAACCCTCTTTATTGTTTTGAATCATTTGAAGCACAAGACAAGATATGTTCACGCATAGTAAAACAAACATCTTGTAACACATGGATATTATGAATGCATGCCAACGCCGTAAAAGATCCTGCCTTTTGCTTGATTAGCTTGTGCAAATCAGCTCGGGTGTAATGTCGACATGTCAAACACTGGCAATCAGCCATGATAGGGGCCTTATCATCCATATATTGGCCTTTTTTAATTTGCAAGCGATGGTTATCGAACTCACTTTCAAACTTTAACCAATGCCCGCATGGCACAACTTTGCCATGATAAAGCGCACCATGCCTTGCATTCCTCGTTGGTGCGACACAGTCAAACATATCCACCCCTTGCTCAACCACATCGAGCAAATCCTGAGGCGACATGCCTACTCCCATACTATATCGGGGTTTTTGCTCGGGCAAATAACGATGAATGCCTGACAAAATTTCCACCGTAGCAGGCATATTAAACCCGATGCTTTCACCACCAATCGCAATCCCATCCAACGGTAAGCTGGTAACATACTCCGCACTTTCTTGCCGTAAATCATCATACAGCCCACCTTGAATGATGCCAAATAAGGCTTGAAAATAGCCATAGTCTGACAACGGATTTACTTGATGATAAGCCAACGATTGCCCTAACCAACGATGCGTTCTTTCCATGATACACTGGACTTGGTCCTTGGTGGCGCTATCCGGTGTGCACTGGTCAAAAGCCATAATGATATCCGCACCAATTGTTTTTTGAGTGGCTAATGACATTTCTGGTGTCATATGAATCACTTTGTCACTTTGAGGCAAAGTAAAATGAGCGCCCGTTTCATCAATGCGGCATAACGTTTCATCTTTGGATAAGCTAAACACCTGAAACCCACCGCTATCGGTTAACATCGGGCCTGACCACCCCATAAATCGATGCATCCCCCCCGCATTTCTAATAACGTCCATGCCGGGTGCACATAGCATATGATAGGTATTACCCCCTAAAATGATTTGACTGCCTGCCTGTTGCAACTCGGATATTGTCATGTTATTGACACCCGCTCGTGTACCAACAGGCATAAAGACTGGGGTTATGAAGCTTCCATGATACGTGTGCACTCGGCAAACCCGCGCTCGATTATGCGGGTGCTGAGCAACTAAATCCAAGGAAAACACATCATTCATAGGCTAATCAAAAAATGGGTAAGTATATACCCAATTAACTTCAAAATGCTAGTTTTATGCTATCCATTTTTTCGCCTTAAAATAATTAAGAGACTCGATACTAAGACTACCGCCACAAAATACAATAATCCCCATGCTGGGAGAGGCAATCCGAGAACATGATATTGTTCATGGGCGCAATCACCCGTTCCCATGAATACCGCCTCGATTACAGCTTGCCAAGGAAAATAATGAACCAGGGTATTAAGGCTAGGCATGCAAGCTGGTACAGCATCAGGCGGAAGGCTATGTAACCAAAGTTGTCGACCTGAGAAATAAACGCCTAACAAGGCAAAGCAAGTCATGATAATCATGACAGCTAACCAGCCGCTTTTCTCCACGCGACGTGACGCGAGAAATCCCAGCAAAGCAATCGATGCCGTGCAATATCGTTGCATGAGGCATAAAACGCAAGGAGTAAGGTTTAAGTGATGCTCTAGGTACAAGGAATAACCAACTACCAATGCGCTAATCAAACTTAATAACAACAGGCTAACGCGTACTTGGATTGCTGTCATTAACTTTTCCTAGGCAACATATACTCAATGGCTTCTTTGATATCCTTATCACTACAATCTAAGCAAGTTCCCTTGGCAGGCATCGCGTTTTTACCTTTAATCGCTGAGGCAACAAGCTCGTCCATTTTCATCTTTGCAAGACGAGGCTCCCATGCTGCTTTATCACGAAATATCGGGGCACCTGCAAGGCCAGACTTATGGCAAACTGCGCAGTATTGTTGGTAAATTTCTTCACCCGGTTCTTTTGCAACTTGCTCAGGTTGAGCAGGCTGCTTTTCAACTGGTGTTTGAGCATCTGCATTTTGTAGGCGAACACTGCCAACAGGGGCAATCCGCTCTTGTACCACTTGACGATCATAGTCATCAGCATGCACTGAGGTAAACATTACGGCCAATATTGTGAATATCGATGCTCTTAGCATAATCAAATTCTTAGGTAACCAAGATCTCAATATACCGCCAATCTATCAATTTTTCCAGTATCACTTGCTTTACAAAAAGGCGTTATCCCGCCATCAAAATTTCTTCTGCATCTAATTCTTCTAAATACTGGTGATATGACAAAATTTTATCTTTATCCAATTCAAACAAGACGTTGCCTTTGAGATGCGTATAATAATAAGTATGTTGAGAAACAAAGCGTTGCGCTGGGACAATCATTTTATCCCATTCCACATCTTTCTTTGCTAAAATATCGGTTTGCCAAAAACAGGGTAATACTTCGCGATTAACTAATTTTTCCAATATGTCATCACTGGCCCCCGCATCATAAGCCAGATCGCAGTAGTTACGCATGTCTTGTTCTGTTTTTACAATTAAAAAGCTAACATTGGCATCATCATCCAGCATTAATAAACTTCCCGAATAGTCGGCTAAATAGTACTCTTCAATACGTTGTTCAGCGCAATAATGTCGAAAAAATTCAGCAAATAATTTATCTTGTAAACAACTGGGAGATGAGACTGAGAGCATGCGAGTAATCATATCCGACATTGTCAGAAAATACTGATACTGTAGCTCGTAAATGCTTTTCGTAATTAATTCGGCTGCATGAGGATCGCTTTTTTTGATGTAGCGATCGATCAACCCTTCATTAAAGGCCTGTATCGCCAATGCCTCGTCTGCTTGACCAGTCAGCAGAATTTTTTTGATACTACTGTCTTCTATGCGCCGGCAAAACTCTAAACCATCAATACCAGGCATTGCATAATCAACAACAACAACCGAGATTTCTGAAAAGCGTCGAGGATTATAAACTTCCGCATGAATCGCAGCTAAATCAAGGTTGACGGTGTGGTTGGTTAAGGGGCAATTTTTTGCCTCCGTATACTCAGTAATGCAACGCTGACTCAATAAATCCAATTCACATCGCTTTTCGCGAATGCAATCTAGCGCATGGAATGGCGAATCAAACACACGATACGCTAATCCTTCATCAAGCTGCAAAACAAAGTTCAGTAGGAAATCGCGACTATCATCAACGAAAACAGCGGATGTAGGAAAATAGCAAGTAGGTATAGAAGAGTAATGCATAGCTCCTCCTGAGCAAGCGTTCCAGTCAATACATCATCTGAACACCGCATTGAACAAACCTCGTCCAAAGCCTGTTGTTAAATGCAGTTTATCATGAGCAAAGCGCAATTGCTATTGCAAGCAGGCCTGTAAAAATAAGTCCATCGACTCAAAAGCCCGTTTTGCCGCCGTCTGACTATACACGGTGCCTAATTTCGCATCCTGTGCAAGCGGATTTGTAAATGCATGGACAGTGCCGCCATACATATGCACTTGCCAATCAGCTTTCTTTTGAGTCATTTCATCACAAAAGGTTTGAACGGCCTGGGGGTCAACCATCGGATCATCATATCCATGCAAAACCAGCACGTTTGCTTTAATCGCTCTATCCGTAGCCTGCTCGGGGGCATTCAGTAAGCCATGCAGGCTGACAACACCCTTGACATCTTCCCCACTTCGCGCCAAATCCAAAACACATAGCCCGCCAAAGCAAAAACCAATCGCAGCAATTTTAGTAGCATCAACAGCAGGCATGCTTTTCGCCGCACTGAGGGCAGCCAACAAACGACCAAGTAAAAGGTTCCTATCATTAAGTAAAGGCATCATCAACGCCTGCTTTTCTTCATTTGTTTGGCCCGTTTTGCCATTCCCATACATATCAACAGCAATACCAACATACCCTTTTTTCGATAAGTCGATTGCATGCTGACAAGCAAATTCATTGCAACCCGACCAATCATGGACGACTAAGACAGCTGGACGAGGTTGATTAGGGTTACCCTCATGCGCAACAAACCCACAACATGTAACTCCTTGATGTTCATAGTTAAATTCTGTTTTTTTCATGCTTTTGCCTCTTAATTCTTATTAAATAAATGCCTTTAATCTGATATAGTCTAAAATTATACCCAAGACACTTCAAAATACTAGGGACATTCCCAACGGAACCCCTCTCATTTTACAAAGGGATTTAATAGGAGAACTTTATGAGTCAATATTTGGATAAAATGTGCGTCGTGCTCGCAAATACTTATGCACTATATCTTAAAACACAAAATTACCATTGGCATGTGAAAGGCCCCAATTTCAAATCGTTGCATGAATTATTTGAGGGTCAATATATTGAATTAGCAGATGCCGTTGACAAAATAGCAGAGCGCATCTTAACCATGGGCCACAATGCACCGGCTACCTTCAAACAGTTTGAGAAACTAAAAACCATCAAAGATGGTGACAGCAATAAAGCTGCGAACGATATGGTTCTGGAATTAGCGAATGATAATACGCTTATGAGCGAGTTTCTCAATGAGGTTATTCAAATCGCCAGCAAACACCATGATGAAGGATCCGTTGCCTTATTGGGAGAACGGATTGCAGCACATGAAAAAGCCATGTGGATGCTTGGTGCTTCCAAGGAAAGATAAAAAATAGACGGCGCGCTCTGTGTTTAGTCTAACAAGTGAAGGTAAGGACAGAGCTTACAGTATCTGCAGCATGTCTTGTAGATGTTTTATCGGCTCTATTTTTAGATCCACCGATTGTTTTGGGGCATTGGCATAGGGAAGAATTGCTCGTTTAAAGCCATGTTTAGCGGCTTCTTTTAAACGCTCTTGACCGCTTTGGACTGGACGAATTTCACCTGCCAACCCAACTTCTCCGAAAATCACCGTTTCTCTATCTAATATGCGGTTGCGGAGACTGGAAACAATTGCTGCCATCAGTGCCAAATCACTGGCTGTTTCGGTGACTTTTACCCCACCAACCACATTGATAAATACATCCTGATCGTAGGTAGCAATACCACCATGCCGATGCAAAACCGCTAATAAAATTGCCAGTCGGCTATGATCGAGCCCCGCTGTCACACGTTTTGGTTGAGAACCATGGGATTCATCCACTAAGGCTTGTAATTCGACGAGTAAAGGACGAGATCCTTCCCAAGTCACCATGATGGCACTGCCTGGCGTGGGTTCAGGCTGTCGTGATAGAAAAATGGCAGACGGGTTGGTGACCTCTTTTAAACCGCGATCGGTCATGGCAAAGACACCTAACTCATTGACAGCACCGAAGCGGTTTTTAATGGCTCGAATGACTCGAAAGCGGCTATCGCTTTGTCCCTCAAAATATAAAACTGAATCAACCATATGCTCCAAAACTCTTGGCCCTGCTAGGGCGCCATCTTTGGTAACATGTCCCACTAAAAAGACTGCCGTTTGCGTCATTTTTGCATATCGAACAATCTGGGCGGTGGATTCTCTAACTTGACTCACCCCACCCGGTGCAGCGCTTATTGAGTCGGTAAATATCGTTTGCACTGAATCAATCACCATCACTCTTGGCTTTTCATTATTCGCGTGGTGCAATATGGTTTCAACGTTTGTTTCAGCTAATAATCGAAGGCCTTTAATAGGCAACTGCAACCGTCTTGCACGCATTGCAACTTGTTGCAGTGACTCCTCACCTGTCACATATAAAACAGCATCCTCTTGTGCTAAATTTGCTAGACACTGTAACAATAAGGTTGACTTCCCAATGCCAGGGTCACCCCCTAACAGCACAACCGAACCATCCACTAATCCACCACCTAAAACGCGATTAAGCTCAGACAGTTTCGAGTCTAGCCTGGCTTGAGTATCCAGGGAAACTTCTTCAACGGAGGTAACGGATGAACGTTCATTAGCCCAGTTCTGATTTCTTGGATTTGACTTTGTCGATGCGACCGCCTCTTCTGCAAGCGTATTCCATTGCCCACATTGATTGCATTGCCCTGCCCATTGCCAATACGTGGCAGCGCATTGACTGCAAACATAACGCGTTTTGGTTTTCATGAAGAAGAACCCGCTTCAATCACCGATTGACCGCCCATATAGGATTGGAGTGCTTTGGGAATTTTGATACTACCATCTTGTTGCTGATAATTTTCCATGATAGCCACCAACGTCCTTCCTACCGCCAAACCAGAACCATTGAGCGTATGTACCAGCTCATTTTTCTTATGATCAGCTGATTTAAATCTTGCTTTCATTCGTCGCGCTTGGAATGCTTCCATATTTGAACACGATGATATCTCTCGATAGGTATTTTGACTTGGCAACCAAACTTCCAAATCATAGGTCTTTGCCGAGCTTGCACCCAAATCCCCCGTGCATAATGCCACAACACGGTAGGGGAGCTCTAACCGCTGCAAAATCACTTCAGCATGTTGGGTTAGTTTTTCGAGCGTTTCATAAGACTGATTGGGATGACAAACCCATACCAACTCAACTTTTTCAAATTGATGCTGTCGAATCATGCCTTTGGTATCACGGCCATACGATCCTGCCTCACTGCGAAAGCAAGGGGAATGACAAACATACTGAATCGGGAGGTTCTCTTCCGATAAAATCACATCTCGAACCGTATTGGTAACTGGAATTTCAGACGTTGATGTTAAATAATAGGGAGCATCCCCTTTCAACTTGAACAAGTCATCCTCAAATTTCGGTAGCTGGCCTGTACCCATCAAGCTATCGGCATTGACAATATAGGGGACATAAATTTCTTCATACCCATGTTCTTTGATGTGGATGTCCATCATAAATTGAATGAGGGCCCGGTGTAATTTCGCAATATCTCGGCGCATAACAACAAAACGGCTACCCGCAATTTTAGCCGCAAGGGCGAAGTCCATTTGTCCTAAGGATTCGCCAAGATCATCGTGAGCCTTCGGGGGGAATGAAAAGGAAGTTGGCTTTCCCCAATCTCGGACAAAGGCATTGTCTTCTTCGTCCTTACCAACGGGAACACTTTCGTGTGGCAAATTGGGCATGCTCATGAGCATTGTATCAAGTTGTTGAAGCACGTCATTTAAAGCATGCTTTTTTAACTCAAGTTTTTCCCCAAGTTTTGACACCTCTTCGCGCAACGGCGCAATATCTTCACCTGCTTGCTTAGCTTGGCCAATTGCCTTGGAACGAACATTTCGCTCATTTTGAAGGGATTGCGTTTCGATTTGTAAATTTTTACGTTCGTCTTCTAAAGCCAAAAAATGATTCACATCAAAGTGAAACCCTCGCTTTTCTAACGCCTCCGCGACAGCGTGGGGATCATCACGCAAGCGTTGTATATCTAACATGCCTATCCTTTAATCAAAAACGATGCAATATAAGCGCCAGCAAGGACACCCGCCAAAGCACCTATATTATTAATGCCAATATTTGCCGTTAATTTTAGCCATTGATGGTGTTGCCAGTAAAGAAGATTTTCTGCTGAAAAGGCCGAGAATGTCGTAAAAGCACCTAAAAATCCGGTAAAAACAAATAGTCGCATTTCAGCTGATGGCACAATTCGCTCAGAAAATGCAATGAGTAGAAAGCCAGCAATGAACGAGCCTAGCAGGTTAACGATGATTGTTGCCCAAGGCAACTCATTGGCTCGATACAACAAGATAACCGTTATGGAATAACGGCAACAGGCGCCAATAGCGCCACCAATTGCGACAACCAAAAATTGGTGCCAAAACATTACCGGACAATTCCTCTGGTTGATTGATTTATCGCATCGATCAATGGAATAACTTCCGGATGTTCAGACTGCATTGCCTCAAGTTCGCTGACGGCTTGCAGAGTGGTTAGGCTTTTGCGAAAGACAATTTTGTAAGCCTTTCTCAAAGCATCCACCGCTTCAACAGAAAATCCACGTCGTTTGATACCAACGGAATTGATGCCACAGGTCGTTGCTTCTGGCCCCACAACCATCACATAGGGGACGACATCTTTGGTCACATACGTTGCACGTGAGATAAAAGCATGCCGACCAACTTTGCAAAACTGATGAACGGCAGCATAAGGGCCTATATTAACGTAATCACCAATTTCAACATGACCAGCCAATGCAGCATAATTCACCATAATGATATGATCTCCAAGTTGGCAATCATGGCCAATATGGGCATAAGCCATTAAGAAATTGTGATTCCCAATCCTTGTGACACCGCCGCCTTTAACTGTGCCACGGTTGATCATGCAATACTCACGAATGGTATTGTAGTCACCAATTTCTAAACGCGTATCTTCCCCATCATAGTTTATGTCTTGTGGTTCATCGCCTATGGATGCAAATTGAAAAATTTTATTATGCTTTCCGATGACAGTCGGCCCTTTAATCACCGCATAAGGTCCAATAGTTGTCCCCTCACCTATCACGACTTTCGCGCCGATAATCGCGCCAGGTCCTACGGTTACCCCTTCGGCTATCTGAGCTGAGGGGTCAATAATCGCATTTTTATCAATCACTTTTCGATTTCCTTAGAGGCACTCATTAAATCTGCCGAACAGACCAGTTTATCATCAACAAACGCCTCACCATGCATTCGCCAGAAATTCCTTTTTTGGCCAATTAAAGTAACATGAAGACGTAACGTATCTCCTGGTTGCACTACCTGTTTGAACTTGGCATTATCAATGCCTGCAAAAAAGTGTAAATTCTCGAATCCAGGCTTAGTATCTACCGATAAGTTAAACAGCACCACACACGCCTGTGCCAATGCTTCTAGAATTAATACCCCTGGCATGACAGGATTACCAGGGAAATGGCCGTTGAAATAAGGTTCATTGATGGTGACATTTTTTGTTGCTGTTAGAAAATCTAACACTTTGTAATCTTCCACCCTGTCGATCAACAAAAAAGGATAACGATGTGGCAACAAGGCCAACATGTCATTGATTTCAATACGATTAGTCATCTATCTACTCACTCACATGATTTTGATTATTCAACCATAATTGGTTATGAATTTCCAAAGCTTTTATTCTGTCAACCCAATTTTCCAACTGTCGAAAACGAACCACATTCTTTCGCCAATGTTGATGCTCCGACACCATGGTGCCAGAGGAAAATATGCCTGCTTTTTTTAGCGATTTACTAACGGTTGACATACCCGTAACAACAACTTCATCAGCTAAATATACATTCGCTGCAATTGTACTTGCGCCTCCAATGATGCAGTGTGAACCAATCTCACAATTAGCACCGATCGCAGCACAGCCTGCAATTGCCGTATAGGGACCTATCACCGTATCATGGGCAATTTGTACCAAGTTATCAATAATGACGCCACGACTAATGATTGTATCCGTATAACCGCCCCGATCGATAACCGTATTGGCACCAACATGTACATTATCTTCGATGATAACCGACCCGTAAGAAGGACCTCGTTGCCAAATGCCGCCAGATTTTACACCATTAAATGGAAAAGCGCCAATGACCGTGCCACTGTCTATCTCAACTTGATCGCCGATTATCGTATGGTGATGCACCACGCTTGCATGATTAATGGATGAATTTGCACCAATGTAAGCATCCGCCTCAATCACACAACCCACACCAATAGTAACATTATCGCCGAGTACAACTCCCTCACCAATATAGGAATTGGCACCAATGCTAACATTTTGTCCAAGTTCACAGCTTAAGGAAATTAACGCATTTGGATGAATAAACCCTCGTTGAGAATTCGTAGACTCAAGACAATTTTGAATTTGAGTAATGGCAATCGCTGGATCGTTGACAATTAAAGCATTGGTTGGACACACATCCACATATTGCTGGGTCAGAACAACCGCACCCGCTTGTGTATCATGCAACCATTTTAACCTGACAGGGTTATCAAAAAAAGCGACATGAGAAGCATTTGCCGCCGCGAGGGATGCGACGGCTGATATTTTCTTTTGCGCGTCACCATGGACAATTGCATTGACATGGTTTGCTATTTGCTCAAGTGTTTTCACCTTACTTTAACGCTTTTAACACCTTGTCGGTAACATCCAATTTACTATTACTGTAAGGAACACTTTCTTTTTGCACAATCAAATCAAACTTATCTGCTTCCGCTACTTTGCTAACAGCTTGCTGAACTTCTTTACCTAATTTTTGCATTGCCTGGTTGTGAGCATTGCTTAGATCTTGTTGATAAGCTTGTCCTTCTTTATCAAATTTTTGCTGGGCTTCGATAAGTTTTTGCTGGGCTTCTTTCTTCTTAGCATCGCTCATCACTGCACTATCGCGCTTAAAGGCTTCAAAATCTTTTTTCAATTTTTCTTCCATTTTCACCAACTCATCGCGACGGCTTTTAAATTTCTTTTCCAGTTCATTGCGGATATTATCTAATTTGCCAGAAGACTGTGTTAATTTTTGGAAATCCACCACACCAATCTTATTATCCGCATAGGCGGTTGAGAAAGTAGCAACTAACAGCGCTGACATCAAAAGGGTTCGAACTCGGTTCATGTTTATCTCCAGGATTAAAATAGCTTATCGTAACATAAACCATACGATACACAACCCCCCGTCATTACAATTTTTAATCAGTTGGAGAGCACATTCTTTCGCCTAAGTATTTACTGCACTTTAATAGGCAAATCATCACCTAGGATTAAGTTGACTAAAACAGCGTATTCTGAGGCAACTTAGGCCTAAATGTTAGAACGTCGATGATAATGCGAATTGGAAATATTGATCTCGGTCGCCTGGCTGTTTGTTTAATGGGCTAGCTAAACTAAACGATAATGGACCAAACGGCGATCGCCAATCAAGTGATATACCGCCCGAATAACGAACAGGTCCCGACAAAGTACCAGTAAACACTACGGGAGTACCTTTAGCATAAACATTACCTGCATCAACAAACAAAGAAGTACGGAACGTATCTCGACTTAACGGATAAGGTAATATTAAGCCCAATGAGCCATTGACAAGGAAGTTTGCACCCAAAGAGTTGCCAAAGATATCCTTTGGTCCTAAGGAGAAACTATCATAGCCACGAACCATCCCTGGATTAGCAATACCCCCGGCGAAATAATTTTCAAAAAACGGTAATCCAACGCCTCGCTGGAAGGAATCACCAAAGGCCACATTACCCATGGCACTAAAAATAAACCCTTTGAATAAAGGCTGGAACCAATGAGCTTGGTAGCCTGATTTATAATAAGATAAAGAGCGGGAATTAGCAGGCAATGCAGCAAGACCCGATACCGCCTGATTAAACCCTTTCGTTGGGAAAGGCATTTGGTTATATGAATTGCTCACCCACCCAGCAGAGAATCGAATTTCGTCATAATTAGTTCCTTGCGTTGCAATAAAAGCCATAATTTGAGGAACCGCTCCTGCGGAACGAATATCTAAATCTTGATACCCCATTCCCAGCTGCACACTGCTGATATCACTTAAACGGATGTTATAATTTAAATCGACGCCATATCGATTTGAATTATAACTACTAATATCAAGTTTGCGTGGGTTTACTTTCGAAAAATACACGCTAACACCTCGGCCAATGCCGGTGTTGGTATAAAAAGGGTTAAAGTAATTCAGGGAATAATCTTGCCCCCATCGGCTCGCATTAAACGCAAAACCAAGCGAACGACCTGTTCCCATAAAGTTGTGTTGGTTTGCCGATACATTAAATTGCAGACCCGTCGTACCAATGCCTAATGAAGCACTCGCTTCAGCAGATGGTGCTTCTTCAACTTGCACATCCAAATCCACTTGATTGTTTGTGCCAGGCACTGGGTTGGTTTTTATATTCACGTTTTTTAAATACCCCAATATCCGCAGCTGTCTCTCACTCTCTTTGACATTATGTAACGTTAATAAAGCACCCTCATCTTGGGTAATAACACTCCGAAGGGCATAGTCAGCGGTCTTGGTATTACCATGGAAATTGATGCGGCGAACATAGACGTGGCGACCTGGCTCGATGGAAAAATGGATGAAGACTGTTTTGTTCTGCTCATCAATGCGAGGCTCGGCGTTGATAGCCGGAAACCCATAGCCCTTATCACCTAAGGCTTTGCCAATTTCAGAAATACTTTCCGTCAGTGCTTTGCGAGAAAAAACATCGCCCTTTTTCACCAAAACTAATTGCTCAACTCTATCCTTGGGTAGAATAGTTTTCCCAGAAATACTAAATCCTGAAAAATGGTATTGAGGTCCTTCCTCAATATGAATATTAATATAGACGTCTTTTTTGTCCGTCGATAACAAAACTTGCGAAGAAATGATCTGAAATTTTAAATACCCTCTGTCTAGATAGAAAGAACGGATTGCTTCCAGAGAAGCATCTAAACCTGGCTTATTGTATTGATCTTTCTTGGTAAAATAGGTGAACAGCCCCCTTTCTTGTAACGTCATTTGCGACAACAATTCATGTTCAGGGAAGTCATGGTTGCCAATGATTTTTATCGCTCGAATGCGCGATACCCGACCTTCGGATATAGTAATTGATATCGCCACCCGATTGTCCGTCAACTCAGTGACCTTTGTCTCAATACGTGCATTATACTTTCCGCGAGCATAATAGGCTTGTTTGAGTTCCGCTGTCAGTCTTTCTAAAACAGATAACTGGAATACGCGGCCTTTGATCAACCCCATTTCTTTCAGAAAATCATTCATTTTATCTTTGGGGATCTGGGTATTCCCAGTGATATTAATCGAGCCGATAGTTGAACGCTCAACTACTTTCACGATTAAGGTATCGCCTTCCCGCTCAAGGCTCACAGATTGGAAAAATCCGGTATCGTATAAAGATTGGATAATCTTTGCAGTTGATTGAGCGCCAATGGATTCGCCAATACGAACCGGTAGATAGTTTAATACCGTTCCTTGACTGACTCGTTGTGCCCCGACCACTTTGATGTGTTTGACAACAAATCCGCTCGCATCAGCAATCTGCGAGCCACTCCACAAGGCTGAAGCATAGCAGATATTCAAAAGAAATTTTCGACTAATTGTTTTCATTATTATTTTTATTCCACAACTGCAAAAACACGCCTGATTGACAATTGATGATTGTAAAACAGAAGCTCCGTTTTATAGAATCACAGCCCGAATGTCAAGAAAAAGTCTATTAATTAGTCAAGTTATTTTTCTAGGAGGAATCCTATCTAGGAGAATATTCGTGCCAAATCGTTTGTAACAGCAAGACCCATTAACATAAACAATAGGCCAAGACCAACATAGGTCAGGGCAATTTGAAATGCTGGGGAAACCGGCCTCCCTCGAATGCCTTCAATCACATAAAAAAATAAATGGCCACCATCCAACATGGGAATGGGTAATAAATTCAACACACCCAGACTAACACTAACAACAGCTAAGAAAAAAAGATAATAGACAATACCACTTCTTCCTGAATTACCAGCACCTTGAGCGATGCCAACTGGTCCGCTAATCGTATCAAGTGACATTTTTCCGGTTATTAACCGACCAATAAAGAGGATGGTTGCTGAGCTAAGATCCCAGGTTTGTTCAAGGGCTTGCCCCATCGCAGCGATTGGTCCCTTTTTTTGGATACGGAGATATTTTGCAGGCCATTGATCGGTTTTAGCCTGAACCCCAAGCCCCCCTATCAACTGACCATCTATCTCCTTGGATGTCGTTTTCACAGAATAGGTATAATGTTTCTCACCACGGCTCACTGTGACTTGGACAAGTTTATTCGGGTTATCTTTGACAAAATTAACCATGTCGTCCCATTGATGAATGGGCATGCCATTGATTGCAATAATAAGGTCTTTTGGTTTAATACCTGCTTTTGCAGCAGGCATATCCGCTGGAGCATGAGCAATAATCGGTAACACAGGTGGTATAAAGGGGCGAATGCCGAGACTTTTAATTAGATTAGGTCTTTTAGGGTCAATTTCCCATGCGGCTAAGGGTAGTTGATGGCTTGTCACCTGGTTGTTAGATAATGACTTGACTTGAATTGTCACCGAATCATCACTGCCAATGTGGGCCATCAGTGTATATTGAAAATCACGCCAAGAACGAATTTTCTCGCCGTCCAATTCAATGATTTCAGTATTAGGTGGAACCCCTGCTTTCGCAGCAACACCATTTGGCTCCACTTGTTTAATAATCGGTGCCAATGATTTTATTCCAATCATCCAAACAAGCCATAAGGCAAAAAAAGCGAAGATGAAATTAAAGAATGGGCCCGCTAATACAATGAGCGCCCGTTTCCAAATTGGTTGGTTATTAAAGGCAAAGGGTTTATCTTCTGGCGCCACTTCCCCTTCATTCTCATCCAACATTTTAACATAGCCACCGAGTGGCCATAGAGACCAGGCATATTCAGTCCCTTTTTTAGACGTGTATTTAGCCAATATATGACCAAACCCAAAAGAAAACCGAAGCACTTTTACTCCGCATAAACGGGCAACGAGAAAATGGCCAAATTCATGAAAAGTGACCAATAAGAGTAAGGCGAATAAAAAATATAACAATGTGCTTGTCATCAATGGATTCCAAGGTTTAACCAAATAAGTCCTGCATAAAAAATGGGTGCTGTGGATATCAAACTATCTAATCGATCTAGAATTCCGCCATGACCAGGTAGGATGTTCCCCGTATCTTTTAGCTTACACTTTCTTTTTAGCACACTTATAAACAAATCACCAAATATAGAAACAATAAAACAACTAAATAAGAGAAAATACCATTGTAAAAGCGACACCGGTTGGAAATAAGCCGCTCCCAATAACGCAATACACGCGACAAAGAAAAATCCACCCAAAAATCCTTCCCAACTTTTTCCGGGACTCACCAAGGGGATTAACTTATGTTTACCCCATAGCTTACCAAACGTATAAGCCCCAATATCCGCCGCCCATACGATAAAGAAAAGATACAAAATTAGGGCCTTCCCATGCTTTAAGCAGAAAATACCTTGCATGGCGTAAGCAAATAAATTGGAAACGACAATAGCCAATACCAAAATAATAGATGGCCTTGCCCATATTGATGTTCCGCTTGGGTATAACACAATAAATACAATAATGGGAACCCAAATTAATACAAGAAAAATTATCCAGTCTGAATGAATATAACTCACACTTAACAATGACAAGCTATAAATCAACACAAAAAACCCATTAGCTTGCATACTATGTAGTGGTATAAGCTTGTGCCATTCATATGCAGCAAGCATTAATACTGCAAAGAAAACCATATAAACTGTTTGTGAAGGTGCCCAAAACAATAGCGCTAATAGGCAAGGAATCAATACCAAGGATGTTATCAATCGCTGTATAAACATGCTTTTCTCAAGATGATGATTGCTCAATTAATCCAAAGCGTCGCTCCCTTTTTTCAAAATCCTGCAACGCACTCTCAAACGCCTTTTCGTTAAAGTCAGGCCACAAAGTTTCGGTAAAATATAACTCGGTATACGCTGCCTGCCAGAGAAAAAAATTACTTAGCCTATGCTCACCGCTGGTACGAATGAACAAATCTGGCGGTGGCAGTGGGTAGGTGGCGAGATGCTCATTAATCGTGTTGATGTCAATATCCTTACTCGATAGTTGCTGAGCTTCTACTTTGTCAATCATCGCTTTAACGGCTTGTAAAATATCCCATTGCCCACCATAATTTATACAAATATTTAGGGTTAACTGCCTGCCACTTACTCTTCTTTCTTCGGCAATCTGCATTAACTGTTGCAACTCAGGTGGGAAGCGACTCTTATCTCCTGTAAACCGGATCTGCACGCCATTCTTAACCAGCTCATCCGTTTCACTTGTTAACGCTTCAAAAAAGAGCCCCATGAGTGCTGAAACTTCTTGTTGAGGGCGAGACCAGTTCTCACTGCTAAAGGCAAATAAACTCAAAAGAGGGATATGGTGTTTAAGGCAGCAACGGATCGAGGATTTTACCGAATCGATGCCCGCACGATGGCCTTCCTCTCGTAATAACCCACGTTGTTTTGCCCATCGTCCATTGCCATCCATCACGATGGCAACATGCTGAGGGATCCGTTTTACAACCAATGTCACACCTTCAAACAACCAAAATAGGCAGTAGTTTATACCGTTCGCAAAAAAAATCATAGTGTTAGAGAACATCGCTGGTATTTTTTATCCGAGTCACCTTATTTAGGAAACCTGTTGTTAACAGAACAAAGTAAACTCGTTATAATGAAATATATTTCTTCGTACATGACATCACAATGCTTAATAAAAAACCTGTCGTCTTATTAATCTTAGATGGTTGGGGATTTCGACAAGATCCGGACCATAATGCTATTGCACAAGCCCGCAAACCCCAATGGGACCAATGGTGGGCTACCTATCCACATATATTACTCTCCGCCTCAGGACACAGCGTCGGTTTGCCAGATGAGCAAATGGGCAATTCTGAAGTCGGTCATATGCATATCGGGGCGGGTAGGATTATCTACCAAGATCTAAGCCGAATTAATTTAGCCATTGAAGATCGTAGTTTTTTCAATCGACCTGCTTTGGTGAATACCATTAATACCCTCAAGGAAAATGGTGGTTCCTTGCATTTAGCGGGATTACTATCCCCAGGCGGTGTTCACAGCCATGAGCAACACTTGTTTGCCACCCTCAAACTTTGTCACCAAATGGAATTTCATCGAGTGCTGATTCATTGTTTTCTTGATGGTAGAGACACGCCCCCCCAAAGTGCCTTGGCAAGCATTGAAAAACTTAACAATCTACTAAAACAATTCCCTATTGGTCGCATTGCTTCCGTGTGCGGGCGGTATTATGCCATGGACCGAGATAAGCGGTGGGAAAGAGTCGCTCCCGCCGCAAAACTCATCTATTTGGGCGAAGCACTTTATCATGCGAATACGGCCAAACAGGCCATTGAAACCAATTATAACAACAAGGTGTATGACGAATTCATTCCACCCACTCAAATTGGTGAGCCAGCTCCTTTAAAAGACGGTGATGCTTTCTTCTTTTATAATTTCCGTGCTGACCGAGCCCGACAACTATGTCAATGCTTACTGAATCCCCACGAACATGATATCAGCAACAAACGGATTACATTATCGGCCTTTTTAACCATGACTCGTTATAGCACAGAAATTCCAAGCCTCGTGGTTTTCCCACCGCAACAACCGCAAAATACGCTTGGTGAATTGGTCGCCAAAGAAAACATGCAACAACTTCGGCTTGCCGAAACGGAAAAATATGCCCATGTCACTTTTTTCTTCAATGGCGGCACTGAAGCAATATTCCAGGGTGAAGATCGCATATTAATACCGTCCCCGAAAGTAGCTACCTATGACCTGCAACCTGAAATGAGTGCCTCATTAATCACGGAAACCTTAGTCGACGCCATCACGGGTAATGATTATGATTTGATAGTGTGCAATTATGCGAACGCTGATATGGTAGGGCATACAGGTAATATCGAGGCAACCATTCAAGCCATTGAAACACTGGACAACTGCTTTATCCAACTTGACCATGCCATAAATCAAACCAACGGATGTCTTTTAATAACAGCCGATCATGGCAATGCTGAACAGATGTACGATCTGGCTACACGGCAGGCCCACACGGCGCATACAAGCGAAAAAGTGCCTTTACTCTATATCGGAAAAGGGGCTCGTTTTAATTGTGATGGGGGTAGCTTAATTGATATTGCCCCAACAATTCTGTCATTATTAGACATTGAGCCGCCCACTGAAATGACTGGTAACATATTACTGGAAGCCACGCATGATGCTTAAATATCGCTTAACATGGACTGTTATATTTCTTTTATATGGGTCATTTGGTTCAATCCCTTGTTATGCAAATAAACTATCACAAACAAAACAACAACTCGCCCAATTAGACAAACAAATCCGTCATACTGAAAAAAGTTTAAATCAAGCTAAACAGAAACGCTCGTCATTGCAGACAGAACTATCCATTCAAGATAAAAAAATTGGCCAGCTTATTCTACAAAAAGGCCAATTAGATCATCATATTCGGCAAAATAATGAATCAATCATTCAGCTTAGTCAGCAAATTAAAAAACTCAATGAACAGATAGAAATAGAGCAAAAAGGATTGTCTCAACAAATTCGCTCACGCTATTTGGTTGATACTCACCAACCAATAAAATGGTTATTATCCCCGGGTAGCAAGCGCGAACTTAGTCAAATATTAACCTATTATCAATACCTCATTCATGCTCAACAAGCGAGCATACAATCAATCCACGATAAAAAGACGCAATTAAATAAAAAAAAGACAGAGTTTAACGATCGAATCGCTGAGGACAAACAACTGCAAGAAAATCTATCCAATAAGCAATCTATTCTCGAATCAACGCAAAAAAAGCAACATCACATTATTAATCAACTGACGCAAACAATCACCTCACAATCCCAACAATTGAAAGAATATAAAGACAACCAAGCTGGCCTAAGTCATGTGATCGACCAGCTTACGAAACAAGACAAAATTTCCCAGAGAAAGCCATTTGCCAGCAAACGCCATCACCTACCAAGACCTGTACCCGTGATGGTGAAAGCCATTAAACCCATAAACCAAGGATTGGCATTCTTTGCCCAAGAAGGAACCGCTGTGACTGCCATCCATCCCGGAAAAATTGTTTTTAGCGATTGGTTAAAAGGGTACGGATTATTATTAATTATTGATCATGGCCATGGTTATATGACTCTTTATGCCCACAACCAAGCCTTAACTAAGCGAAAGGGAGAATGGGTAGATAGTGGTGAAAAAATTGCAGAAGTTGGTCATAGCGGTGGACTTCGTGAAAACGGTCTATACTTTGAAATAAGGCACCATGGAAAAGCGATTTCTCCTATAAATTGGTTGAGTTAATGCTATCTTTCATAATGATGCTGATTAAAACAGGCACTGTTCATTTTTGACCAAGGGTCCTAATAAGAAGAACAAGCTGTACCACGCAGGGGGAACCAATATGAAGGCTAAACGACACGTAAACTATATGCTCGTGGGAGTGTTAACGTTTGGGCTGATGTTGCCCAGCACCGTTTTGCTCGCTGCTGAATCGGAAGCAGATCCGGAGCCTATTCAAATGGAAGATGTTCAACGCTTTTCCAACGCAATCAACCAAATTAAGCGATACTATGTTAAGCCAACGGATGATAAGGAGCTATTTGATAATGCCATTCGTGGTATGTTAAATGGGCTTGATCCTCATTCGGCCTACCTTGATGAAGCCGCTTATAATGATCTTCGTTCCTCAACCAGCGGTGAATTTGGTGGATTAGGCATTGAGGTCACCATGGAAAATGGTGCCGTTAGAGTGGTTACACCCCTTGTTGATAGCCCAGCCTATCGTGCTGGGATTAAAGCAGGTGACTATATCGTCAAACTTGGCAAAAAATCAGTTCAAGGCTTGAGCTTACAAGATGCTGTGCAAATTATGCGCGGAAAAAAGGGAACAGCCATTGATCTAACTATCCTGAGAAAAGGTGAGTCGGAGCCATTAAAGTTTTCGATTATCCGTGAAAATATTCTCATACAAAGTGTTAAAAGTAAATTATTGGAAAATAAATACGGCTACATTCAAATCACCCAGTTCCAAGCCAGTACAGGCCAAGATATGCTTGAGCATATTGAGAAATTAAAACAAGAAGCCAATGGACCGCTGACAGGTGTGATTCTTGATTTACGAAACAATCCTGGTGGATTACTCGATGCCGCCATTCAAGTTTCTGATGCTTTCATTAATAATGACAAGCAAGGTGAGGAAGAAATGATTGTGTACACGCAAGGCCGTCTTCCAGGCAGTAAATTTACCGCCTTAGCGAATCCCGGGGATGTATTAGACAAAGCACCGTTGATCGTTCTTATCAATAACGGCTCAGCCTCAGCGTCTGAAATTGTTGCTGGTGCATTAAAAGACAATAAACGTGCAATCATTCTTGGAACAAAGAGCTTTGGCAAAGGCTCTGTGCAAACAGTGCTACCGCTTGATAGTAAGCGAGCCATTAAATTAACTACGGCGCTGTATTTCACGCCATCAGGGGAATCCATTCAAGCCAAAGGCATTATCCCTGATATCTTGATTGAGCCATTAAAGGTTTCAAAAAATGAAGCCTCAAGTGAGAAATTTAATGAAGCATCCTTAAATGGTCACCTTCTCAATGGCAATGGTGAAGCGGAAGAAACGCAAAAATCATCTCCTTCCGCGGACGGCAAAAATTTGATGGAAGAAGACTATCAGCTTTATGCTGCATTAACCATTTTGAAAGGCCTGTCTGTGGCAAAACGGTAAAATATACCCGTGATCATTCAAAATGCGAGGATTTATGCACTTTTATTTTTTGATCCTGCAAAAAGGGCCCATGAGGGCCCTTTGCATTTCTAGTACTAATTAATTTCCTACATTTTACTCTTCTGATTCAGGCGGTAAATCGAACGTTTCTTCCATGTCACTTTCGATGGCCTCAGACGCTTCAGTCGCTGGATTTGATTTTGGCTTTTCCGGCCATTCCAATTTCACACGTCCTTGACGGTCCATTCCAGCCACAAACACCGTGATCTTTTGACCTTCGGATAAAACTGAATCCACCTTCTTATTTCGATCTTCACAGATTTGTGAAATATGTAATAAACCATCTTTGCCAGGCAGTAAGTTAATAAATGCACCAAAATCAACAATTTTACTAACTGTTCCATGGTAGGTTTGGCCCACTTCAACTTCAGCAATCAGTTCTTTTATCTGCTTTTGAGCCTCTTCCATTGCATCCGAATCCGATGAGAACAATTGAACGGTGCCTTTATCATCGATATCAATGCTAACCCCAGTGCTGTCAATCAACCCTTTAATGGTGGCACCACCCTTACCGATAATCGTACGCACTTTATCTTCAGGGACTTTCATTGTGATAATACGCGGCGCATGTTTGGATAATTCGTCACGGTGAGCAGGCAATGCATTCGACATGACGCCTAAGATATGCAACCGACCTGCTTTTGCCTGATCTAATGCTTTTGACATAATTTCTTGCGTAATGCCAGTGATCTTGATATCCATTTGCAAAGCCGTTACGCCAGACTCCGTACCTGCCACTTTAAAATCCATATCACCGAGGTGATCTTCATCACCAAGAATGTCTGTTAATACGGCGAATCGATCGCCTTCTTTGATTAATCCCATTGCAACCCCAGCAACCGGTGCTTTTAATGGAACGCCGGCATCCATTAATGCCAAACTTGTACCACACACAGTCGCCATTGAGCTTGAGCCATTAGACTCTGTAATATCAGATACCACACGCAATACGTAGGGGAACTCTTCTGCATTTGGGACAACTGCCACTAAAGACCGTTTCGCCAATCGACCATGGCCAATTTCACGACGCTTTGGACTGCCAACCATGCCTGTTTCTCCCACACAAAATGGGGGAAAATTATAATGGAGCATAAAGCGATCTTTACTTTCGCCACTAATGCTATCAAGTATTTGAGCATCTCGCTCATTACCAAGTGTTGCCGCTACAATTGCTTGGGTTTCTCCTCGGGTAAACACGGCAGAACCATGCGCTCTTTCCAGGAATTTTGTTTTGATCTGAATGGGTCGAACGCTCACCGTGTCCCGCCCATCGATTCGGGGCTCACCGGCCAATATTTGTTCCCGCACATGTTGCTTTTCAAGTGTCATCATCGCTTCAGCAACATCTTGCTCAGCCACTTCCGATGTTTCTGGCTGACAAAGCTGTTCAACCATTTTTTGGCGAATTTCACCTAATTTTTGATAACGCGATTGCTTATCACGGATTTCGTAGGCGGCAACAATATCCGCCATTGCATGCGATTTGACAGACTCAAGAACGGTATTATCTTTCTCTAATGGCTTCCAATCCCAACGAGGTTTGCCAACCTCTTTGGCCAACTCATTAATCATTTGAATAACCGATTTCATCATTTCATGGCCATACATAACTGCGCCGAGCATGACTTCTTCACTGAGCTCTTTAGCTTCTGACTCAACCATTAATATGGCATCGTCTGTTCCAGCAACAACCAAATCTAGCTCAGAGCTTTCTATATCCTTAAAGCCAGGGTTCAGCGTATAAACACCGTCACGATAACCAACGCGAGCTGCGCCAATTGGTCCATCAAAGGGGATACCGGAAATGGCCAGAGCAGCTGATGCGCCAATCATGGCAACAACATCTGCTTGCACATCTGGATTTAATGACATGACTGTGGCAATGACTTGCACTTCATTCATAAATCCTTCCGGAAATAAGGGTCGTAATGGCCTATCAATCAAACGTGATGTTAATGTTTCATGTTCGCTTGGTCGGCCTTCTCGTTTATTAAAACCACCTGGGATTTTACCAGCAGCATAGGACTTTTCTTGGTAGTTAATGGTCAAGGGGAAAAAATCATTTTTCTCAGCACCCTCTTTTCTGCCTACGACGGTTACTAAAACCTGCGTGCCACCCATATTGATAAAAACAGCACCATCAGCCTGCCTTGCAATTTCGCCCGTTTCAATGACCAACTCATGATCACCATAGGACATTTTTTTAATAATTTTACTCACAAATTATTCCTCTTTCTCTATTATTCAATTCAGTATATGCAAAAAAAAAGGCGCAACTAGGCGCCTTTTTTTGGTGTATCGGTTGATTTATATTAATAAGCCTAAACAAAGTGCCTGCCTCATTGTCATCGAATTCATATCAATAAATTGTTACAATTATTAATATGAATCACGCAAGCCAAGTTTTTTAATTAAGTCTTGATAACGAGCACTGTCTACTCGCTTCAAATATTTCAATAACTTTCTACGCTTACTGACTAAATCCTGTAATCCACGGCGCGAATGAAAATCTTTTTTGTGTTCTTTAAAATGTTCTGTTAAGTATTTTATGCGTGCAGTCATTAAAGAAACCTGTACTTCAGGTGTACCCGTATCTTTATCATGTTTTTGGGCTTCTTTAAGAATTTCTGCTTTCTGTGCGCTATTGAGCGACATGCTTTACTCCTAATATCATACAAATAATTTTAAGAGCAGCATTCTACCAATTAGATAGCAAAATAACAAGTAGCTCTATCAAATAATTCGACATACGGGACTAGCACCTCAGTGCCCGCTGTTAAAATCGATAGGCAAGTAGTCGATGGGCAGCTAATAAGCCTGTTGAGATGCCAATGACCAAACCATAGAACTGTTCATCGCATATCAATCGATAAATACAATTAGCATTCGCCAAGGCATGTTCAATTTGCTGCCCCTTTTGCAAACGAACGAGTTCGCTCTTATCAACAAGAATAGAGGACAAATGACTAACAGCCTTGTCAATGGGTAATAAGCACACCTGACGTTCACTGTCAGTCATTTCAGTTAACTGAGAAAGCTCATACATTGGCATGGATTCAAAGCCTGCAGTTGCAATACGATGCAACTCAGTCATATGGGCATAATACCCTAGCTTGGCGGCAATATCCTCGATCAAGGTACGGATATAAGTCCCTTTTGAACAACGAACGGAAAATGAAAACGTTTCTGATTGTACTTCGGTTATTTTAATCTGATTTATTCTGATTTTCCTTGGCTTGCGTTCAACACTGACACCTTGGCGAGCCAACTTATATAATGGTTGACCTTTGAATTTTAATGCCGAGTACATGGGGGGTACTTGCTCACTCGTTCCTATCATCTGCTCGCAGGCTAATTCCAATGCCTTGGCGTCAAGATTGACATGCTCATTGGTCGCTATTATTTTCCCCGTTGCATCGCCTGTATCCATTGCCTCGCCAACTTTTGCCGTTGCCAAGTATATTTTGTCCGCATCTAATAGATAACCAGAAAATTTGCTGGCCTCACCAAAACAAATAGGCAACATACCCGTTGCCATGGGGTCAAGACTTCCGGTATGGCCTGCTTTTTGGGCTTGGTATAGATGTTTAACTTTCTGCAAAGCGTGGTTTGAGGTGATTCCCTGCGGCTTATTGAGTAATAAAATGCCAGAAATGGGTTGCTTATCGTGTCTCTTGGTCATCATCAGGATTCACATCATCGATTAATTTACTTAATTTTTTGCCATACTCAATCGATGTGTCATAAACAAAGGTTAATTCAGGTACTTTTCTCGTTGTCATAGATTTCGCTAGCACTGAACGTAAATAGGGTGCCGCTTGATTTAAGATTTGTTTTGTCTCATGCTCATCACCGTTTAATACCGTGAAATAAACCTTGGCATAACTTAAATCCGACGTGACGTGCACCCCGGATAACGTGATCATCGCCGTCAACCTCGGATCTTTTATCTCTTGCTGAATTAACGTTGATAACTTTCTTAACATCAACTCAGCAATGCGATCGGTTCTTTTAAATGATGCGCTCATATTGTACGTTTCACTTCAACGGTTTCATAGACTTCTATTTGGTCGCCTGGCTTCACATCATTATAATTTTTCACACCGATACCACACTCGGTTCCTTGACGAACTTCAAGTACATCATCTTTAAAGCGTCTTAGAGATTCAAGTGTGCCTTCATAAATCACGACATTATCACGCAATACGCGAATTGGATTATTTCGCTTAACCACGCCTTCAACCACCATACAACCTGCGATAGCGCCTAATTTAGGTGAGCGGAAAACATCTCGAACTTCGGCAATTCCAACAATTTCTTCTATAAATTGTGGGGAAAGCATACCACTCATAGCTGCTTTAATTTGATCAACAATGTCATATATGACGCTGTAGTAATGTAATGGAACTTCCTCTGCCTCTGCTAATTTTTTAGCGCCCCCATCTGCACGCACGTTGAACCCGATCAAAATAGCTTCCGATGCTAATGCTAAATTCACATCGGATTCCGTAATTCCGCCCACACCGTTGGAAACAACTTCCACCTTGATTTCATCCGTTGACAGTTTCACCAATGCATCAGAAATCGCTTCAACCGATCCTTGAACATCGGCCTTTAATACAATGTTGAGGGTCTTCACATCTGCATCGGCCATATTTTCGAAAATACCTTCTAGCGTATTCTTTTGACGGCGAGCTAGCTTCACATCGCGGAATTTTCCTTGCCGGAACAAAGCGACTTCGCGTGCCTTTTTCTCGTCTGAAACAACGATTGCCTCATCACCAGCATGGGGCACTGATGATAATCCCAAGACTTCAACTGGAATGGAAGGCCCCGCCTCATCGACTAGCGACCCGTTATCACTAACTAAAGCCCGTACGCGACCATACTGGAACCCAGCTAATAAAATATCTCCCTTATGAAGCGTGCCACTCTGCACCAACACAGTAGCCACTGGACCTCGTCCTTTGTCTAATCGTGACTCAATAACAACGCCTTTTGCAGAACCGTCTGTGGACGCTGTCAACTCCAATACCTCGGACTGTAGTAAAACGGCATCTAATAACTCATCAATCCCTAATCCTGATTTAGCTGATATTTTGACAAACATGGTGTCTCCACCCCAAGCTTCAGGAATAACTTCATGAGCCGATAATTCATTCATAACTCTGTCTGGATCCGCTTCTGGCTTATCCATTTTATTAACTGCGACAATTATTGGCACCTCTGCGGCCTTAGCATGTTTAATTGCTTCAATGGTTTGAGGTTTAACACCATCATCGGCAGCCACAATGAGAATAACAATATCTGTGGCTTGGGCACCGCGTGCACGCATGGCGGTAAATGCTGCGTGACCGGGTGTGTCTAGGAATGTAATTTCGCCTTTTGGTGTGGTCACATGGTAAGCACCGATATGTTGCGTAATACCGCCAGCTTCACCAGATGCCACTTTGGTTCGTCGAATATAATCAAGCAAGGATGTTTTGCCATGATCAACGTGTCCCATGATTGTTACAACGGGCGCTCTTTCAACAACATTGCTTCCTAGATTGATTGAATCGCCTAGCCTATCTTCAATGGCATCTGCTTTTAATACGACGGGTTTATGCCCCATTTCCTCGACTAAAATAATTGCCGTGTCCTGATCAATGACCTGGTTAATAGTAGCCATTGCACCTAATCCCATGAGTGCTTTAATTAATTCAGCCGCTTTGACTGACATTCGCTTGGCAAGCTCTGCAACCGTGATGGTTTCAGGGACATGCACTTCTCGAACCATTGGCGCTGTCGGCATTGCAAAACCTTGAGTCAGTGACTCTTCTGCCTGGCGTAGTTTTTCAGATTTTTCATTGTCTAAATGCTTTCGCTTTTTGCCTTTATGGCGTTTGCCTTTAAACGGAATTTCAAAATCATCATCATCTTCATCTCGACCATGATGTTTGGCTTTTTTGCGCGATTTTTTATGGTCCGCTCTGCTTTTATCGCCCTCTTTTCGATGCGATTTATCGGTTTCAGCTGGCTCAGACGCTTCAACCACAGGCTCCCCAATGCTTGGCTCTTCCGCTTGTGGAGCTTCCTCATAAGCAACTGCTCCAGGCGTCTCAGAATCACTGGCTTCTGCTTCGACTACCTCTTGCCCCGATGCATCTTCAACAGCTGTTTCTTTGGATTCCTCGCTTACCTCAAGCAATGTCTCCTCTTTGTCCTTTGCCTGATCGGCAACAACCGTTTCCGGTGCCATTTCTTCTTGAGCTAGTTCGGCATGCTCATTCGCACTCCCTTCAATAATATCTTCAACTTGCTTAATTTCTTCTGGCTCATCTATCTCAGTTGGTCGTTGAACGTAGGTACGTTTTTTGCGTACTTCAACGTTGATTGTTTTACCAGGTGAGTGGGTTTTTGCGCCTGTGGTATGGGTTTGTCCCAGCGTAACCGTGCTCACGCTCTTACGCCGTAATGTGATTTTGCTGGGCGCTTTACCTGCACCAGCAACGCCCCCTGACTTGATATAGTTCAATAATGTCTTTTTTTGATCTTCAGTGACCGAAGCATTTTCTGAGTCAATGCTCACACCCGCTTCATTCAGTTGCATCAATAGACGTTCAACGGGGATCCCCACTTGTTGTGCTAATTGTCTAACTGTTACATCTGCCATATTTTTAATCCCCTAAACGCTTAACTGGTTATTCCGGTCAGTAAAGATAGTCTTATATCATTCCTCAACCGCCGGTCTAAATCTATTTTCGGGTAGTTTACAAATCCCACTTTCCTATTGTTATTAATTGTTGTATTCACCACAACTCTCTATCTTAACAGGTGCAGGTTAGCAGATGCCAGCCTAGGGTTTCTTATCGAATTTTTTTCATGGCTGCAAATGCGGTTACCCTAAATCATATATTGTTTCATCTTGGTTATCCTACTTGAACCAAGGCTCACGAGCTTTCATAATTAATGCCGCCGCTTTTTCTGAACCGATATCTTCAATTTCGAGAACTTCGTCGACAGACTGTTCAGCTAAATCCTCCATGGTCGTTATACCCTTAGACGCTAACTTCATCGCAAGCTCATTGGTCATGCCTTCCATCGTTAATAGCGAATCGTCGGGCGTTCCTGATAATTCACCACCCGAAGTTAAAGCTTTAGTCAACAGTGTATCATTGGCGCGATTGCGCAGTTCATCAATGATTTCATCATCGAATTCTTCAATGCCAGCTAATTCTTCGCGCGGGACGTAGGCTAATTCTTCCAAAGTCGAAAACCCATAAGCCACTAAAACCGCAGCAATTTCTGCATCAACATCCAATGATTCAACGAACATCTCAACCACTTTATCGGTTTCTTCTTTGTTTTTCTTCTCGAAATCTTCCGTGGTCATTACATTCAGCGTCCAACCAGTCAACTGGCTGGCTAATCGCACATTTTGGCCACTTCGACCAATTGCTTGCGATAATTGCTCAGGCTCAACAGCTAAATCCATTGTTTTACTATCTTCATCGATGATAATGGATGCAATTTCAGCTGGTGCCATCGCATTAATGACGAATTGTGCGGGGTTATCATCCCATAAAACAATATCGACTCGCTCACCTGCTAGCTCATTCGACACAGCTTGGACCCGAGCTCCACGCATACCAACGCATGCCCCAACGGGATCGATTCGACCATCATTGGTTTTAACTGCAATTTTGGCACGAACACCAGGCTCTCTAGCCGCAGCTTTTAGATCAATGATGTTTTCGCCAATTTCTGGCACCTCAATTCGAAATAGTTCCATCAACATTTCCTTCCTATTTCGGCTAAGATATATTTGTGGTCCTCGTGGTTGCTCCACAATATCATAGAGATAGGCGCGAACGCGATCATTGATTCGAAATATTTCATTTGGCAATATTTCAGATCTTGGCATAATTGCCTCAGCTTTGCTCCCCAGATCAACGATAATGCTATCTCGTGTTACTTTTTTCACTGTCCCATGAACCAATTGACCGATTTTGGAACGATACTGGTCGATGATCTGTTGCCTTTCTGCATTACGCACTGTATTGATAATTACCTGGCGTGCTGACTGGGCAGCAATTCGGCCAAACTCAATGGATGCCATTGGCTCTTCAATTCTTTCACCAACTTTAAGGTTAGGGTCTCGCTTAACCGCTTCGTCTAATGGGATTTCCCTGTCGGGTGAAACCAACTCGTCATTTTCCACTACGTCCCAATAGCGATACGTTTCATAGTCACCCGTTTTATGATCCAATTTAACCCTGACGGCGATATCTTCAACACTTAGTTTTTTTGTGGCTGACTCAAGGGCGGCTTGTATTGCTTCCAATACAACCTCTTTGCTGACGCCTTTTTCGTTTGAAAGTGCTTCAGCGACCAATAACAATTCTTTACTCATAGTTGCCTCTTTAGTCAGTCAATTGCGCTTTTACAATGTTAGAAAGTGCGATGGAGAGTATACCATTATCTAATTTCAATATTAGATTAGCGTTCTCATCCAATGCCTCAATAATCCCATTAAATTTTCTTGTTTTATCAATTGGTTGCATCACCTTCACGTCGACTGTTCTGCCAATAAACTGACGATAATGCGCCGCTTTATATAATGGCTTTGGCCATCCTGGTGAAGATACCTCAAGACTATAAGAGCCTGAGATGGGGTCCTCCACATCCAAATAAGCGCTTATTTGCCTTGATACCTGCTCACATGCGCCCAGGCCAACACCATTAGCGTGGTCGATAAAAACCCTCAATATCGAGTGTTTCCCTTGTGGTAAATAATCACAATGCCAAAGTTGGTATCCACAATGTTCGACGATTGAGGCTATTTGCTCTTCAAGCTTTTTATCGATCATCCCAATTTCCATCAAATCCACAGAACATCATAGTGTTCTGCATAAAATTTAGGGTAATAAAAAACCCCATAAAGGGGTTTGATATGTGGTAGCGGGGGCAGGATTTGAACCTACGACCTTCGGGTTATGAGCCCGACGAGCTACCTGGCTGCTCCACCCCGCATCAATTGCACGAATTATACGATTTCATCGAGGCAAAATCAAGTAAATACTCGGTTTAATTTAAAATTAAAACCAGATTGGGCTTTGATCAAGTGTACCTTGTGGCATTTACAGTTTGATTCACTGTATAAAAAAATTAGTCTAGATTCTATTTTTTGGGTCACGTCTCTCATGCTAAACAGCATATATACCCGTGATCGTTCAAATAGCGAGTTTTCTGCTTTTTGAACGATCACGGGTAGAGACTATGCATTAAAATCCTTGGAAGGCACGCACACACATGTTGATTAGTCCAGAAGGAAATAAGCCAAAATACAAAAGTGACAGGCAATTAATCGAATACAAAACCATCATCCCTTTATTGATGGAAATTGCCTTCTCAGTGCTGGGCACATCAAAATACATCACTTTGACGACTCGAAGATAGTAAAAGGCACCGATTACTGCGAATAACAAACCGACAACAGCTATCCATGTTAATTGAACATCAATCAGTGCTTTAAGGACTAGCATCTTTGTAAAGAACCCGACTAAAGGGGGAACGCCTGCCATGGAAAACATCACAAGTAACATCAAAAAAGCAAGCCAAGGACTTCGTTTATTCAACCCTTTTAAATCATCAATTAAATGAACATTAACACCTTGATTCGACATCAGGACGAGTATGCCAAATGCGGCAGCAGACATCAGTGCATAGGTAACAATATAGTATAATGATGCGGCATAACCAGCAGCCGTTGCAGCAATTATCCCAAATAGGGCATAGCCAATATGGGAAATAGCAGAATAAGCTAACATACGTTTAATATTGACCTGCGCTATCGCAAGTAAATTACCAATCCCTGTGGACAAGATTGCCATGACGATTAACAATTGCTGCCATTGGGGCGTGATATTGGGCAATGCGATGGTTAAAATTCGAAATGTAATCCCCATCGCCGCGATTTTCGGGCCAGCACTGATAAAAAGTGTGACAGCAGTTGGCGCACCATCATACACATCAGGGGCCCACATGTGAAAAGGAACGGCTGCTAATTTAAAGCCTAATCCCGCGATAATAAATACCAATGCAAACGATAACAGTCCCGCTTGACTCTGATAGTTATTATTGATTGCCATCGATAATTGATCGAACTGCAAAAAGCCCGTTGCACCATATAACAATGACATGCCATATAGCATCATGCCTGAGGCTATTGCACCCATGACAAAATACTTCAAAGCCGACTCTGAGGCATCATCATTCGTCCGTTGTATCGCCGTCATTGCATAGAGTGGTAGCGATAATAATTCTAATCCCATGTAAACCGTTATCAAAGAATAGGCCGACACCATGACCATCATGCCAATCGTTGCGAATAGTGCCAATACCGTATAGTCCCCAATCTGAATTTTATTATCTTGCATAAAACGAGTGGAGTAGAGGAGGGAGAGCAACACACTAATTTGGATAAATACTTTCATCACATTAGCCAAATCATCGGACACAAATAAATTATAAAAGACCAGATATTTGTAGTCCCCTATAAAAAGGATATTGATTGCAGTTGAAACAATAAGCCCTATTGCGGCGATGACGATTGTTCCGATTTGTTTACTGTCACTCGAAAATAATGAGTACACAAGTGCAATACATGCTGTGATTAATAATACAATTTCAGGTAATGCGAGATGAAAGTTGCCAAGTATGTTTGCCATTGAACAGTCTCACTATTTATGATTTTGATTTATCAGCTTCAGCTAACGTATGGCTGACCGTCTGATGCACATAATTTAACATTGGTTTTGGATAGACGCCCATTGCGATCACCATTACCGCCAGAAGGATAAAAGCTGCGCTTTCAAACCCGTTGAGATCTTTTAATTTTTTAACTTTTTCGTTTGTTACGGGGCCAAAAATCACTCGTTTATACATCCATAATGTGTATGCTGCCCCCAATATCAATGTCATTGCAGCCCAAAATGCTACCCAAAACCCAATTTTCATACTGCCGAGGATTACCATGAACTCCCCAACAAATCCGGATGTGCCTGGTAAACCGGCATTGGCCATGGCAAATAGCATCATAAAGGTGGCAAATATCGGCATGGTTGTAATCACGCCACCAAACTGTTGAATATCCCGAGTATGCATCCTGTCATAGATATAGCCTACGCCCGCAAATAATCCGCTTGAGACAAACGCATGTGAAATCATGACCATGATAGCACCTTCGAGCAATAACCCGGCTTGACTTAAACCCGAATGAGAGGCCACAGCAAAGATTCCAAAACAGCCTAGCGTGACAAATCCCATATGGGAAATTGACGAATAGGCAATCAATTTCTTCATATCACGTTGAACGATGGCAACGAGTCCAATGTAGACGATGGCAATCAAGGAAAGCGCTATCATAAACCAAGCAAAATGTTTGCATGCATCGGGTACGATTGGTAAAGCAAAACGGATAAAACCATAGGCGCCGAGTTTTAATAAAATCGCCGCCAGAACAATAGAACCACCCGCCGGCGCTTCCGTGTGAGCATCCGGCAACCAGGTGTGCACTGGAAACATCGGGATTTTAATTGCAAAACCAAAGAAAAAGGCAATGAAAATGAGTGTTTGGACCGATAGGCTTAACTTAATTGCATAAAGCGACTCGATTTTGAAGGAACCTGCGTTATAACCCAAATACAAAAATGCAGCAAGCAATAATACAGAGCCAATAAACGTGAATAAGAAAAACTTGATTGCTGCATACACGCGATTATCAGAACCCCATATTCCAATGATTAAATACATTGGAATTAAGGTTGCCTCGAAGAAAATATAGAAGACAATGGCATCCAATGCAGAGAAAATTCCAACGAGTAAGCCCTGCATAATTAAAAATGCAGCCATATATTGTGATACCCGTTTATCAATTCCCGTCCATGTGGCTAAGACCACAATCAAATTGGTAAAAATTGAAAGCACAATCATGAGCAGCGATAAACCGTCAACACCTAAACTATAGTTAATACCCAGCATAGGAAGCCATGGAATTTCATCAATGTACTGCATACTATATGTATTCAGATCAAACCCTATCATTAAGGGCACACAGATAAGCAGCGTCAAAATAATTGTAAATAACGTTAGATAACGTGAAATATTTGGATTCTTATCATCGCCAGTTAAGGCAACAAAAACACCACCGATTATCGGTAACCAAATTAGTAGATTGAGCAAATGATGCATAACCTCACCTTAGAATTAGCCCAGGAGGAGCCAAATTAAGAAAACGATTAATCCCAAAACCATAAAAGTCGCATAATGATAAAGATACCCAGTTTGTAATAACCGTCCTTTATCTGCAAACCAACGGATTGTTTTCCCCGTACCATTGACAACAACACCATCTATCATGATTTTATCGCCAATTTTATAAAATATTTGTCCAATTGCACGGCCACCCCTGACAAAAAATAAGTCATTAAATGCATCGAACCCATATTTATTAACAAGCACTCGATAAATTACCGAAAAATAGTGCGACAATCTTCCAGGGATTGACGGATAAACAATATACAATAGCCACGTTATGACAATGCCACTGACTGTTAACCAGAATATTTCGCTGCTAAACGCATGGATGGCGGATGAAAGTGGGGAGTGAAACTCTTCTTTTAGCGTTGTAAGTACATTATGCTCCGGCAGAACGAAAATGGATTTTGACAGTAGAGTCGGTGAGTTATAAAGCATCGGTCCAATTAGAATATATCCCAGAATGACGGAAGGGATTGCCAATAGCACCAATGGCAACCACACTACCCAAGGGGATTCATGAACATGATCAAATGTTTTTTCATCCATCCTCGGTTTGCCATGAAATGTTAAAAAGAACGCTCTAAAGGTATACAAGGCAGTCACCATTGCACCAATGGCAACACAGAAATAAGCATAGCCGCTGCCTGGTATGGTACTTAAATGGGTGGCCTCAATAATTGTGTCTTTTGAATAAAAACCTGCAAATGGTGGGATAGCACATAAAGCCAGACTTCCTATCAAAAAGGTAACATAAGTAATTGGCATTTTCTTCCATAAACCACCCATCTTCTGCATATCCTGTTCATGGTGCATGCCAATGATCACTGAGCCCGCTGCTAAAAACAGCAAGGCCTTAAAGCAAGCGTGTGTTAATAAATGAAAAATACCAGCGCTGTATGCCGAAATACCCATCGCAACCATCATGTAACCCAACTGTGATAGAGTTGAGTAAGCAATCACACGCTTTATATCGTTCATGACAATACCAAGAATCCCAGTAAATAAAGCGCCTGTTGCGCCAATCACCAGCACAAAGGTCAGCGCCGTTGTGGATAATTCGATTAGAGGCGATATTCTAGCTACCATGAACACACCCGCGGTAACCATTGTAGCCGCATGGATTAGAGCTGAAATTGGTGTTGGACCTTCCATTGACTCAGGCAGCCAAACATGAAGTGGAATTTGTGCTGATTTTCCCATAGCTCCGATAAATAAGCATATACAAATCACCGTGATAAGAGACCAGCTATGATCATTGAATAATGAGATTGTCTGTCCAGCCAAGGATTGAGCATGGTTGAATACTATTTTGTAGTCGAGGGTGCCGGTGTAGGCGAGAATTAATCCCAAACCCAGAATAAACCCAAAATCACCAACCCTATTCACCAAGAATGCTTTTAAACCACCTGCAATCGCTGATTCTTTGGTATACCAAAAGCTGATCAGTAAATAAGAAACTAGACCAACCCCTTCCCAACCAAAAAACAATTGCAAAAAGTTATTTGCCGACACCAACATCAACATCATAAAGGTGAACAAGGATATGTAGCTAAAAAAGCGCTGATAGCCATCATCATCCGCCATATAGCCGATGCTATAGATATGAACTAAAAAAGAGACAAACGTTACTATGGTTAGCATGACCACGGTTAAGGGATCAATTAAAAAGCCAATGTGGAAATGGTAAGGAAACAACTGTCCACCGCTTGCCCAGGCATACAGATTACCATTATAAATATCAATGTTACCCGTTAGCACTTGATAGGCAACATAACATGACAAAACAAATGAAATGAAAACCAACCCAATAGTCACTGAGTGGGCTCCAACCCGGCCTATTTGATTGCGGAAGAATCCAGCACAAATCGCTCCAACAAGTGGGAGCAATACGATGATCAATGTAATATGTTCAATATTCACGTTGCTTAACCTTTTAGATGGTTGAGTTTATCAACGTCAATGTTGCCTCGATTTCGATAGAGTAACATGACAATGGCTAGTCCAATCGCTGCTTCAGCGGCAGCAACGGTCAAAATAAAGAAAACAAACGCTTCTCCGGCAACCGAATTATAATAATGGGCAAAAGCAACAAAATTCGTATTGACGGCTAAGAGCATCAATTCAACGCAAACTAACAACAAAATGATGTTTTTACGATTTAGCATGATGCCAACCAAGCTAAATCCAAACAGTATTGAAGATAGAATCACATAGTGACTGACAGGTATCATCTCATTGATCCTTATTTATTATCATTTTTTATTTGCATTAACCGCACCCTATCCTCTCGCCTTGTCATCAGCTGTTGGCGAATATCCTGCCGCTTCGAGCGAACACGGTTAGTGTGGGCTAAGGTGATGGCTGCAACAATAGCGACGAGTAATAACATTGCCGCCATTTCAAAAGGGAGCAAATATTCGGTGTAAAGTACCATGCCTAACCGCTTGGTGTTGGACAACGCTTCTTGGGTTCCCCCTTCATTCGACGGCTCAAGGTAGGTCACAGCTTGGCTTGTTTCAACAATACTATTGTCAAAGGTGTTTGAAGGTAGTGCTATCATCAATAATCCAGCCAGCAGGGCTACTAGGATAAGTCCGAAAGGTAGGTAGCGCGCAAAATGACCTCGGAGGGATTCTACCTCGATGTCTAACATCATCACAACGAATAAGAATAATGTCATGACTGCACCCACATAGACGAGCACCAAAATCAGCGCTAAAAATTCTGCTTGGGCAATGATCCACAAACCAGCACTAGCAAAAAACGTCAACACTAAGAACAGCACACACCGAACTGGGTTGTTTTGGGTAATGACCATCAAAGCAGATAATACTGCCAGTGCTGCAAAACCGTAGAATACGACCTGAATGAATAATTCGTGCATTATTTCCCCATTAACGATATTTTTTATCTTGCATACGATCTTCTGCTAAACGGGCTTCCATCATATCACCGACCGCTAGCAACTTTTCTTTTGTCATAATGTTTTGCCCACGCTCATTGATATGGTAATGATGGATGGGTGTAACAACGATGGAGTCCACCGGACAAGATTCTTCACATAACCCGCAGTTGATGCATTTAAATACATCAATATCATACCGTGTTGTTCTCCGAGAGCCATCTTCTCTAGGTTCTGATTCTATTGTAATTGCTAATGCAGGGCATATTGCTTCGCATAATTTGCACGCAATACATCGCTCTTCACCATTTGGGTAACGTCGTAAAGCGAGCATCCCTCTAAATCGAGGGGAAATGGGTGTTTGCTCTTCTGGAAACTGAACTGTTGTTTTTTTCTTAAAGAAATACTTCACTGTCAGCATCAAACCAACTAGCAGTTCTGTTAAGAAGAAGCTGCGCAAATAGTGCTTTATGTATCGATACGATTTCTTCATTCGAACACTCTTATTCTATATCGTTATCATGCGAACCACGGATTAACGTGCAATTCAACCATTAAAGCTGTCACAACTACCCAAACGATAGTTGTTGGAATTAATACTTTCCAACCTAATCGCATCAATTGATCATAGCGATACCTTGGGAAGGTTGCCCGCATCCATAAATAAATAAATAAAAATAATGATACTTTAATAAAAAACCACACAAACCCTGGCACCACAAAAAAGATGCTTTCTAAGAGAGGCATCCCTTCGAATGGAGACAACCATCCACCTAAAAATAATAAGGTGATAGCGGCTGAAATTAAAATCATGCTGGCATATTCAGATAAGAAAAATAAGGCAAAACCAATCCCCGAATACTCAACATGGAAACCAGCAACAATCTCAGACTCGCCTTCAGCCAAGTCAAAAGGTGCACGGTTTGTTTCTGCAACCCCCGATATCCAAAATATTAGAAACAGTGGTAACAGGGGAATAAAAAACCAATGGCTTAGACCACCTTTTTGCGCTAATACAATCTCGGATATGTTCATATGCCCGGCAGCAAGAATAACACCCACCAAACAAAACCCCATAGCAATTTCATACGAAATTGTCTGTGCCGTGCTTCGTAGTGCGCCAAACATGGCGTATTTAGAATTGGATGCCCAACCGGCAATCAAAACGCCATACACCCCCAGGGAACTCATCGCAAACAAATACAGCACGCCCGCGTTAATGTTTGATAAAACCACACCTTCTGAGAATGGGATGACCGCCCAACCCGCAAGAGCGGGGGCAAGCGCGAAAAGTGGGGCAATGATAAATAAATACTTGTTTGACTTAGCCGGGACAACAATTTCTTTGGTGATTAACTTCAGCAAATCAGCAAACGGTTGCAGTAACCCTTTATAACCAACTCGATTTGGACCAATTCGAGTTTGGATATAACCGATAACTTTTCGTTCTGCGTAAGTCAAATACGCAACCGCAATCAACAACGGAATCAGGATTACAACGATTTTGATAATAATCCAAATTAAAATACCAATGTCTTGAAACATATGTTGCATATTTATTTACCTGTTTCTCGCTTAATATTAATCTCAGCAAACGAATGGCCTAGATCCGCTGTCTCTTGCATCGCATTGGGTAACCATACCACATCCAATGCGATTCGGTGATCGCGCTTTAGTGGTAATGTTATCTCAATATCGCCTTGAGATACAGTTGCAGATTCGCCTAAATGTAATCTGTCCGCTGTTTTGGGATTGATACGGATGCAGCTGCTCTCTGCAGCGGCACATCGTTGAAGCGCTTCAGCTCGACGAACAATGGCATCCCCTCGATACAAGGGCCACTCGCCCACTCGTTGTATCGCCGCATTGGGCTCAAGAATGGCGTTAGGCAGATACAGAGGATATTCTTCTATCGCCATCAGCTGAGTGTGCGATTTTAGTTCCTGAAGTATCTCATCACTTGATACAAAATCAAACCCGGGGCATTGCAAAAGATTGCCCATAACACGCAATATTTTCCAAGCAGGTCGTGCTTCTTCATAGGGTTGTAATGCGCCTTTAAAAGATTGCCAGCTATTGTCAATATTGATGTATGTTCCTGACGTCTCCGCATAAGGAGCCATGGGTAGAATGACGTCTGCGTAATCTTTCATCGACTCTTCACTATAGGCCGACAATAACACCACAAATTGTGCACCAAGGACCGCTTTTCTTGCTAAACCTGGATTTTCAAAATCAAACCCAGGCTCTGTATTCATTAAAAAATAACCAGCCAAATTCGCTGAGAGAGCAGCTTGAACATCAAGCCCAACTGACTCTTCACGTTTTCCTGCTGGCCCACGATGCGGCAACATACCTGCCAGCGAAAGACCGGTTGAATTAGCACCCGTTGAGAAGTGTAGGTACTTTGCACCGCTGTGTTTTTGTATTAAGGTTGATAACGTTCTTAACAAACTAGCCTGAGGATGGTTTTCAAAGAGCGCGCCCGTAAGCATCACCGCCTTTTCAGCAGATAACATCGCTGCTATCTTCCGGTGATTATCATCTGGTGTTAAGCCAATCAATAATGGTTTCATTGCTTCTGGCAATTTCTCTATTTCGCCATCGACGCAACCAATCAATATCTTTGCTAAATCAAAAGGTAACTCCTGAGGAGCAGACACCAGTGAGACGCTAGTAGTGAAATGAAAATCATAATCCACGGGGTTAAGGTGAGCAACCTTTGCCCCTGATTGGACCGCTTTTCTGACTCTTACACCAGCTAACGGCACTTCGCGCGTAATATTGCAACCAATCATTACAATGTTTTCTTGCTCTTCGATAGCTTGATAAGCAAGATTATTACCCGCCAAAACTGGTCGGTGTTCTTGGTCTGCAAAATCAGTTTGGTGAAGTCGATAATCGATATTGGTCACGCCGAGTGAGCGCATCAACTTCTGCAATAAATACCCTTCTTCAACCGTGGAAGATGGGCTTGCAAATGCTGCAAACTGCTCTGGACCATGCTTTTTGATAATATGGGAAATCCCTTCCGCTGCAAATTTCAAGGCGGTTTCCCAATCAGTGGTTTGCCATTCACCCCCTTTTTTAATTTGGGGTTTTGATGCTCTTGTCGGCGCCGTCAGACCTAGATAACTAAATCGATCCCTATCGGACAACCAAGTCTCATTAATCGGTTCATATTCTCGTGGCACCGCCCGCATTAACCGTCCTCGGCGAACATGAAGGTGTATATGAGAACCGATACAATCATGAGGAGCAATGCTATCATGCTGTGTCATCTCCCATGCCCTACCTGTGAATCGATAAGGTTTTGATGTCAAAGCACCAACAGGGCACAAATCGATGACATTACCCGATACTTCAGACTCCATGCTGTGCTTTATATAGGTACCAATGTGTGTCGTTTCTCCCCGACCGGTGGCACCCAATTCTCGCAGACCACCAACTTCATCACCAAAGCGCACGCAGCGTGTACAGTGGATGCACCGTGTCATTTCAGTCGAGATCAAGGGGCCGATATTATCATCGTCAAATGAGCGTTTGCTTTCTTCATATTCAGAAGCATCATAGCCAAATCCCATTGAAATATCTTGTAATTCACACTCACCACCTTGGTCGCATATGGGGCAATCAAGCGGGTGATTAATTAGCAAGAACTCCATCACTGCTTTTTGCGAGCGAATGGCCTCTTCAGATTTTGTGAAGACTTTCATGCCATCTGTTATTGGCGTTGCGCAAGCGGGGACCGGTTTCCGGCCATTTTCAACTTCAACTAAGCACATACGGCAGTTAGCTGCAACCGATAACTTCTTATGGTAACAAAAGCGGGGGATGTAAATACCTGCTTCATCAGCCACTTCAATAATCATTTTGCCATTATCAACGTCTATCTTTTTGCCATCTATTTCTATCGTTGCCATGGAATTAACCTTCTCGATTATGCCGCTACCAGCGATCGCTTGTGCTTCACAAAATATTCAAATTCATGATAAAAATGCTTGACGAAACTTTGTACTGGCCAAGCAGCTGCTTCACCAAATGCACAAATGGTTCGACCTTCAATGCTATCAGCGACATGGACTAACTTCTCAATGTCACTCTGTTCCGCATGTCCTGATTTGATCCGATGTAATAAACGAACTAACCACCCCGTACCTTCTCGGCAAGGGGTGCACTGACCGCAAGACTCTTCATCGTAAAATTCCGCGATCCGGTAAAGAACGTCCACCATACAAGTTGTTTCATCCATAATGATGACTGCCCCAGAACCAAGCCCTGATCCAGCTTTTTGAATACTGTCGTAATCCATATCCAATTGCATCATCACATCACCTGGTAGAACTTTCATCGATGAACCGCCCGGGATCACCGCTTTGATTTTACGCCCTTCTCTCACACCGCCAGCTAATTCTAAAAGATCTTTGAATGGCGTACCAAGTGGAATTTCATAATTCCCTGGTTTATTGACATGTCCGCTAACTGAAAAACATTTTGTTCCGCCATTATTGGGTTTACCCATATCTAAGAACCACTTAGCCCCTTTTTCCAGGATAACAGGGACAGATGCCAGTGTTTCGGTATTATTGATGGTGGTAGGTTTGCCATATAAACCATAATTTGCGGGAAAAGGTGGCTTGAAGCGTGGCTGTCCTTTTTTGCCTTCCAAGGAGTTTAATAAGGCCGTTTCCTCACCACAAATATAAGCACCGGCTCCTAAATGGTTATATAAATCAAAATCAACCCCACTTCCCAGGATATTTTTACCGAGTAGGCCTGCTTCATAAGCTTCTGCAATTGCTTGTTCCATGCGTTCAAATGGCAACCAAAATTCACCACGGATATAGTTATACCCTACTGTTGCGCCAATTGCGTATCCACAAATCGCCATCCCTTCTACCAGCTGATGAGGATTATAATTCATAATGTCTCTATCTTTGCAGGTGCCTGGCTCGCCCTCATCAGAGTTACAAACAAGATAGCTTTGTATGTCTTTATTTTTAGGCATAAAGCTCCACTTTAGCCCTGTTGGGAAGCCAGCTCCCCCACGACCACGTAATGCCGATGTTTTAACTTCTTCAATAATATCATGGGGAGGGATTTTTTCTGTTAATATCTTTCGCCATGCGCTATACCCACCAACGCTTTGGTAAGTTGACATGGCATGAGGATTGGGTAAATGTCTTGTGCGGTAGCAGACCTGATTCAAACAATCAGTCATATCAGCCTCCTTCCTTGATCAAATCTCGTTGAAAGCGTTTCATTTATACTCCTCAATGGCTTGATCAATTTTTTCGTGGGTTAAATTTTCATGATAATCTTTATCAATTTGCATCATTGGCGCATTAACACACGCGCCTAAGCACTCAACAGAACGTAAAGCAAACCGACCATCATTGGTGTTACCGCCGAGCGAGACATCCAATTTATTTTCCAAGTATTTAACGACATCGTTAGAACCGCTTAACATACACGAGATGTTTGTGCAGACATTGATAGTATGCCTTGGATGAGGTTTGTGCTCATACATTGAATAGAATGTAGCAACCTCATAAACAGCAATCGGCGGCATATCTAGATAGGAGGCTAGCGCATCCATCAATGGAGGGGTTAAGTGATTTTTTTCTTCCTGGATAATCATCAAGCCTCTCATAACAGCAGATTGCTTTTGATCGGCTGGATATTTTGCAATCCACTGATCAATTTCTTCTATGGCCTTGCTGGATATCAGTTCTTTAAGTAATTTGGCTGAATTATCAGACATATTTTTAACCTTGCATCTATTTATATAACCTATCGTTCATTTTAACGGTCAATCTCACCAAACACGATATCTTGGCTAGCTAGAATAGCCACACCATCGGCGAGCATATGCCCTTTAACCATATCATTGTAGCTGGATAAATGTGAAAATCCTGGGGCTCTTATCTTGAGACGATACGGCTTATTAGCGCCATCGGATACCAGATAAATGCCAAATTCGCCTTTTGGAGCCTCTACGGCCGAATAGACTTCCCCTCTAGGCAAGCAAAAACCTTCTGTAAATAGCTTGAAATGGTGAATTAGCGCTTCCATATCATGCTTCATCTCTTCTCGTGTTGGCGGTGTAATTTTATGGTCATCAATTTTAATTGGGCCGGGATTACTCCTAAGCCATTCAATACATTGACGAATGATACGGTTTGACTGCCGTAATTCTTCAACACGAACAAGGTATCTGTCGTAGCAATCGCCTGTCTGACCCACTGGAATATCAAATTCTATTTCATCATAGGCGGCATAGGGCTGTTTTTTTCGCAAATCCCAAGCAATATTGCTGCCTCTTAACATCGGGCCGGAAAATCCCCATTGCAATGCTTCTTCTGGAGAAACAACGCCAATATCAACTGTACGCTGTTTCCAAATGCGATTGTCAGTCAATAGCGTTTCATATTCATCAACACAGTTTGGGAAACGCTCCGTAAATGCCCAAAGAAAGTCCAGTAAATTACCCTGGCGATTTTGGTTTAATTTGTCCACTTCCTTTTCACTATGCCAGCGAGAGGGTTTATATTGCGGCATGCTATCGGGTAAATCCCTCGCAACGCCTCCTGGACGGTAGTAAGTGGCATGCATACGCGCACCAGAAACCGCTTCGTAACAATCAAATAAATCTTCTCGTTCGCGAAAGCAGTATAGAAAAACTGACATGGCGCCAATATCGAGCGCTGTCGCTCCTAGCCACAGTAAATGATTGAGGATACGAGTGACCTCATCAAACATCGTTCTTATATATAAAGCACGCTTCGGAGGGGTAACACCTAATAGCTTTTCAATTGCCATCACATAGGCATGTTCATTACACATCATGGAGACGTAATCCAATCTGTCCATATACCCGATATTGTGAATAAACGGTTTGGTCTCAGCTAATTTTTCAGTGGCACGATGCAATAAGCCAATATGGGGATCTGCACGGACAATCGTCTCCCCCTCTAACTCCATGACAAGCCGCAAAACTCCATGTGCAGCAGGATGTTGTGGGCCAAAATTCAGGGTGTAATTTTTTAATTCAATCATGATTCGCTCCCATTTTGCAGATCATAGTAACGATTATCGTTACGGATCACTTTGGGCACCGTTATTCTAGGTTCAATGTCAACGGGTTCATAAACTACCTTTTGCAGCTTAGCATCATATCGCATTTCAACATGGCCACTTAACGGGAAATCCTTTCTAAATGGATATCCGATGAACCCATAATCGGTCAATATTCTTCTCAAATCAGGGTGATTGGCAAATAAAATACCATATAAATCATAGGCTTCCCGCTCAAACCAGTTAGCGGATTTCCATACATCATGGACAGATTCGATCATCAATTTATCTTCTGAAAGAAATGCCCTGACACGAATGCGGGTATTATGAACAGTCGATAATAAATGATAGACAACGGCAAACCGTGGCTTTTCCATCGCATAAGCTTTCGCTTCTTGACGCTCCACGCCTCGTGAAAACCCAGATTCAGTGGCTGCTTCCGTTTCCCAGTCATACTCACCATACAATAAGTAGTCAACGCCACAGACATCCATTAATTGATTAAACTGAAGGGATTTATCATCTCGCAGCGTCATCATCACATCACGGACATTGTTTGCATCGACTTCAATTGTCAGCTCATTGGTATGAATCATTGTATTCTGAATTAACTGACCTAACACTTGTTGTACTTGGGTCGATAAACTGTCAATTTTTTGCATAGGTATTCTGCTCTTAAATTGTCTAGGCTTCAATGATAGGTTTTTTACGGATCTTGTTTTGTAATTGGATAATGCCATACAGCAATGCTTCCGCTGTTGGCGGACAGCCAGGGACATAAACATCCACTGGAACGATGCGATCACACCCTCGCACAACTGAATAAGAATAATGGTAGTAGCCACCACCGTTAGCGCAAGACCCCATGGATATAACCCATCGTGGTTCGGGCATTTGATCGTATACCTTTCTCAAAGCTGGCGCCATTTTATTGCACAAGGTTCCTGCGACAATCATGACATCCGACTGTCTCGGACTGGGTCTAAAGATGATACCAAATCGATCTAAATCATAACGAGCAGCGCCCACATGCATCATTTCGACAGCACAACAGGCCAAGCCAAATGTCATCGGCCACATTGAGCCTGTTCGAGCCCAGCCAACTAGCTTATCGATGGAAGTTGTTAAAAAACCACTTTTTTCTAATGCTGAGACCGCCATTGTCGCCTCTGTAATTTTTGTGAATACAATTAAAATAAATAGTTAGCCAAATGGATTATTCCCAATCCAGTGCTCCCTTTTTCCATTCGTATATAAAACCAATAACTAGGAGACCCAAGAATAACATCATCGCATTGAAACCAAACCAACCTAGCTCTCTTAAAACTGCAGCCCATGGAACAAAGAAGGCCGTTTCAAGATCAAAAATGATAAATAGGATTGCCACTAAATAGAAGCGAACGTCAAAGGGAATGCGGGTATTTTCGAAGACGCCAAACCCACACTCATAGGGCGAAACTTTTGCTGCATCAGGATTGTGCTTTGACAGCAAACTACCTGCGCCCATCATCGCTACGCCTAAGGCGAGGCCTATGACAATAAAAACCAATATAGGTAAATACTCTGCTAACATAAAATGCTTCCTAAGTATTAAGTATTGGTGCCGAAGGCCGGACTCGAACCGGCACGGCTTTCGCCACCGCCCCCTCAAGACGGCGTGTCTACCAATTCCACCACTTCGGCAATATATTGCAACCTTATTTCATCGGTATTTTGACAACCCGTTGAGACAATTGTTACTAATTTTCTAAAAATTACGCACGATGACTTCTCATTCAAGAAGGAAGCCTTTTCGGCCTTATACTCACTCCGCAGGAGCGGGCAAAGACTGATCTACTTGGCTGTTTTGAGCCGGCAACGCCTGTTTTTTACCTTGGTTATAATCGCTAGATACCAAGTATGACAACGTTAAGCTGGTCACAAAAAATCCAATCGCCAAGGAACCGGTTAACTTGAATAAAAATCCTCCGGACCCTTGACTACCAAAAACCGTATTTGAAGCTCCTGAACCGAAAGCGGCGCCGATGTCAGCACCCTTACCGTGTTGAATGAGAACCAATCCGATTAATACGACAGCAATAAAAACATGGGTTATTAGCACTAACTGATACATTTCACTATATCCAAAAACTGATTGATTTCAAGTGACGCCCCCCCAATTAGCCCACCATCGATATCTGGCATGGCAAATAAGGCTTCTGCATTACTTGGTTTAACACTTCCCCCATATAATACAGGGATGCGTCGCGCACTTGTTTCGTCAAATTGACTGATAATTTGGCGAATGAGTGCGTGAGCTTGTTGCGCTAATTCAGGTGTTGCTGTTTTTCCAGTACCGATTGCCCACACAGGTTCATAGGCAATGACAACATCCTCAAACGCACGCACGTTATTTCGGGCAACTGCTTCTATTTGGCGCACAAGAACGGCTTCTGTTTGACCATTGGCACGCTCTTCGTCAGTTTCACCCACACACAAAACCGGTACTATATCATGTTCTTTTGCATGGTGGAATTTTTCTGCAATAAATTTTTCACTTTCATGCAGAATATGCCTGCGCTCAGAGTGACCAACCAGGGCATACCGGCATAAGGAAGGCGGAAACATCGACAGCGACACTTCGCCAGTGTATGCGCCCGATTGAGCAGGATAAAAATTTTGCGGTCCAACAAAAAAGTGCTGACGCTTTTGAAATGCGGGTTGTAGCATAAAAGGAAAGGGTGGGAAAATAATCACAGTAGCCGAACCAGCGTTCGTCGCTAGTGCATTGGATAACTGGTTGCAATAGCGCTCAGCCCATTCTGGATCACCATGCATTTTCCAGTTAGCTGCAACGATTTTTTCTCTCATAACCCATGCCTTTCATTTTCAACGCCGAGACTATAACCGAACTCATGAGAAAATAAAAGTACTTCCCAAATATTCCCATCCTTTCTATGCTTCGAGCCATCACCTGACTAATTCGATAATTGGAAGGAAATTGGAGACGCTTTAATCGCTCCAAACTTAACCATACAAACCCACCCGTCTAATCTATCTTTGTTATTAGAGTCTATGTAATATGAAAAATCCCCCCCTGCTTTTTTTGGGTTGGGTGTTGTAGAAATTCACAACAAGAATAGGAATAAAATATGGATATTTTTGAGCTTTCAAAACAAGCAACGGATGCTGAATTTGATGGGTTGGTCAATGAAGAAATGCTTGAGTCACACGATATCAATGCAATTGACAATCACCAACATACACCTCTGTTTTATGCCATCCGTCATGGTAATTTGAAAATGACGCAATTTTTACTGAGCCATGGCGCTACCTTACAAACAAATCATTATACTGCCTTTCAGGTGGCTTGCTATTTTGGCCATTTACAACTAGCAAATGCCTTATATAAACCCACATCTTTACAAGATCGCGACAAATTTGGCAATACGCCGCTGATTCTTGCTTCTATGAAGGGACACATGCAAGTGTGCGAATGGTTATTGGAGCAAGGCGCAGATATTAATGACGAAGATATTCATTGTCAAAGCGCATTCTATGTTGCTCTTCGATACAATCATCCAGACACAGCCAAATTGTTGCTGAAAAATGACACCCTTATAACCACCCGAGCATGTGGATTGGGTTATTATCCTATCACAGTTGCGCTTGTTGAAGGCTATTTAGATATTGCTGAAGAACTATTTACGGATAATTTTGATGTTAATCAACCCTACACGGAAAACAACACGCTTTTGCATATGTGTGCGATGACTGGCAATGTGGAAGTGACCAAATGGTTACTTGATAAACATGCAAACCCTTTTCTCAAAAATAACTCTCACTTCCGACCCATCGATATTGCCGCTGCCCGAGGCCATACCGAGGTTTTTCAGGCGATGCTGGCTTCCCTAAAAAGTCGTGTTAAAAAAGTGAGGAACCTGGATCTGGACCTTATGCTCTGTTTAGCTGCCAGTCAAGGCCATCACCAGATCATAGAAATCATCGGCGGTCATCAGCGGCATTTTTCCAACATCTGTATTCAGGCCAGTTTAATGTTTGCCACAATAAAAGGACACGAAAAGGCAATTGATGCATTATTACTGCTCGAACCGAAAAAAATGTCTAACCTGATTAACAAACACTATCGATATGGAAAATTTCCATACAATGGTGGCGGGACAGTCCTCCACGCAGCGGCAGACATCGGTCATTTATCCACCGTAATTCATCTGGTAGCGCATGGTGCAAAACTCAATGCCCTCAATGACAATAAAGATAGTGTTTTGCATTCTGCTGTCAAAAGTGGCAACGTAGACTTAGTCCGATGGTTGTGTAACCAACGCGTTTATCCTAATCAAACAAACAAACAAGGAGACACACCTTTACACATCGCTACCACTTTAAAAAACGAAGCAATGATTCGTTGTTTACTCCTCCATGGCGCTGACTCAACAATCGAAAATAAACATCGACAAACTGCCATGACCTTAGCCCAACATCATGCTACTTTGCCTTTGCTATTTGAACAGTTCAACAATAATAATTTTGAACAATTTAAATTACCGCCGCTGCATATCATGGCGACGCTTAAAGAAGAGAAAGGAATCATGGAGATGCTTCCAGAAATGGATAATATCCATATCCAATCGGAAGATGGCCTAACACCCATCCAATTGGCAGCCTGCTTAGGCAGAAACAATCCTTTGTCGATGCTACTTCTATGGAATGCAAAAGGAGACGTATCCCTAGCTCAAAATCTAGCCTTGCATATGGCTTCACAGTACCATCCAAAATCAACCGCCCATAAAACCTTACAAAAATCGGCTCATGAACTTGGTTTACTGACCTCACAGCGTATGGATAGCTTCAAAAGAATGATCGAAATGCAAAACACGCTGGACGATCAGCCCAGTCAGTCATCCAGCCATAAGATATCTACTTCTAGTGTGGCAACGCTTGGCATGTTTAGTACAAAAGGCATGGACTCATTACCGCTCGATAGGGATGACACCTTAAGATTAAGTCAGCGATCACCAAGCACATCGGGGTAAAATGAATATTTGAACTTTCTTTATCCACTGGTTGATATAATGGATGCCCATCGCGCTGGTTAGATTAAATTGCCCCCCTTATCCATGGGGGGCTACTTACCCTAAACCTAGCAATGGCAACGTTTACTCCATATCATTTTTGGTATTGCTGAACTGGATTTGTAGAGAGCATTTTTTCAGTATTGATCTCATCACAAAGAACAATAAAATCGCCCTTTCCATGATTTTTAACATGATTTGACACGCCATTATTGCATGTTGATTATTGTCCGCATCTAACCTATTTAGCATGGGGAATCTTTCTGTTATTGTTATTGAGATTTTATCCAAATCATACTCTGGATTGATTGCTTTTATTTGTTTGGCATAATGATTCATTGCCATTCTTATCTGAATCAGCTCGGCCAAAGTAGGATCTGAAAATGGAGAGCTTTGGGAGAGGACTCGGGTTCAAAACTATAAATCAGTGCGGGATTAAAGAGTTTCAGTTCTTTATAGCTACGCATGCTAAGCTCCAACTTCAAAAGCAAAATATCCTATGCTAAGCACTCTAATTTGCAATGGAGACCGCACCCATTCTTTATTCTTGCGTCGGAATACACAAATACCAGGGATCATTGACAATGCCAATTTTATGCTATTCTAAATTTATAAGACTAAATAATCCGAGTGACTAGGGATCCTCCCTAGGGTTCTTAAAAGAACTTGAATGGCATTCGCAAATTCCTTCATTTCAGCTCATTGCCAATGCCTCTAGAGTAGCTGCAAAATTTATGACATAATCTTATTTTTTTATTAACCATCGAGGCTTCTATGTGCGGAATTGTTGGTGCGATTACCGATGCAGACGTTCAAAGTTTTCTGCTAGAAGGCCTGCAGCGCTTAGAATATAGGGGCTACGACTCGGCTGGCATCGCTATATTATCAAATGAAGGAATGCTAAACCGTTGTCGCATTTCAGGTAAAGTTAACGTCCTTACGGAAACAGTTAAGGGTCGTCAATTAGCAGGCTTCTTGGGGATCGGTCATACGCGCTGGGCCACACACGGAAAACCCTGCGAAACCAACGCACACCCTCATGTTTCAGCAGAAGAGCTAGCGCTTGTCCATAATGGAATTATTGAAAATCATCTCAATTTAAGGGATTTTCTCCAAGGAAAAGGCTATGAGTTCTACTCAGAAACTGACTCAGAAGTGATTGCCCATCTCGTTCATTATTATTATCAGGATCATAAAAATCTGCATAAAGCAGTATCCAGTGCAGTTCAAGAATTACAAGGTGCTTTTGCACTGGCCATCATTCATAAGGACCAGCCCGATGAGTTAGTCGTTGTTCGTCAAGGTAGTCCTCTTATTATTGGCACCAGTAAACATGGCCATTTTATAGCCTCGGATACGCTCGCTTTACGTGGATTTGCGGATAAAGTTTGCTATTTGGAAGAAGGCGACAGTGCTATCCTGACACAGTCTTCCTTTAAAATAGTTAATAAGGCCGGTAAGACTTGCACTCGAACCATGCACAAATTAGAAGCCGAGCAAGCAGTGATTGGCAAAGAAAATTACCGTCACTTCATGCAAAAAGAAATCTATGAGCAACCCCGCGTCCTACTCGACACCTTAGAGGGAAGAATTGTCAGTCCCAAGGTGGTCAAAGCCAGTTTCGGCGACCATGCAACCGATATATTTCAACGAACAAAGCACATCCATATTGTTGCCTGTGGCACAAGCTATCATGCAGGCCTCGTCGCAAAATATTGGCTAGAATCCTTAGCAGGATTGCCCACTCAAGTTGAAATCGCCAGTGAGTATCGCTATCGAAATGTGGTTGTTCCAGACAATTCTTTGTTTATTGCCGTATCTCAATCAGGTGAAACGGCTGATACCTTGGCCGCACTTCAAAAAGCAAAAACCCTGAATTACTTAGCCACCATGGCAATATGCAACGTTCCAAGCAGCTCGTTAGTTCGCGAAACGGAGCTAACTTTTTTAACAAGGGCGGGTATTGAAATTGGCGTTGCCTCAACCAAAGCATTCACAACCCAGTTGTTGGCCTTCCTCATGTTAGGCATTGCTCTCAACCAGGATGGTCGAGGAAACGAAGTTATCGCCCAATTACAAACGCTTCCACAACTCGTCGAACAAGTTCTAAAAATGGACCCGCTGATTGAGGAATTAGCCGCTTCGTTTGTGAATAAAGAACATACCCTGTTCCTAGGTCGAGGGGTCCAATACCCTGTTGCCTTAGAAGGTGCTCTTAAACTGAAAGAACTCTCATATATCCATGCTGAAGCCTATCCTGCGGGAGAATTAAAACATGGCCCACTGGCATTAGTTGATGATAAAATGCCCGTTGTGGCAGTTGCACCGAATAATGAACTGTTAAACAAATTAAAATCCAATTTACATGAGGTTAGCGCGCGTGGTGGGCAGTTATTCGTATTTGTGGATGACCAGCATGATTGGCAGGCTAATGGAGCCATATTAATCCCCGTGCCAACCTGTGGTGAGTGGGTAGCACCCATTATATATACGATTCCATTACAGCTTCTGTCATACCATGTTGCCGTTGCCAAAGGCACTGATGTCGATCAACCTCGAAATCTGGCAAAATCGGTGACAGTTGAGTAAAATCACTGCTGTTAGAAGTACATTTTACCTATAAAACAACGAGGTAAAATACTAATGCATTGGAAATTTTATCATTTTCAATCGCTTATCTTGGATTATAATGTATTAAGAAAGGATTCGTCAGGGCATGCGTCATGGATGTCCTACGAAATTTTTTTTAATTAGGGGTATACCCTTGGGAACGTCCCTAAGTAATTGTGATTTGTAATTTAGGACAGAAGGTACAATCAATGAATAAAAAGAGACCCGTCAATTTAGATTTGGCAACGATGCGTTTTCCAGTCATGGCTATCGCATCAATCTTCCACCGACTATCTGGCATAGGTATTTTTGTCCTATTGCCGTTTATGATGTGGTACTTACATGCTTCTCTTCAATCGGAGAAGTCCTTTATTGCCACAAAATCATTACTAGGATCACCCATCCATTTAATTATAATTTGGGCTTTTTTGGTGTCCTTGGGCTACCACATCCTAGCCGGTCTAAGGCATATTTTCATGGATTTAGGATGGGGTGAGGATTTATCGTCAGGACGTAAGAGTGCTGCAACCGTTATTGTTATAGCAATCATTTTGGCAATTTTAGCAGGAATCTGGATATGGTAACGAATGTCACTAGTTTAACGGGGAATGGATTAAAAGATTGGTTAATACAACGTGTCACAGCGGTTTTTTTAGCCATTTATGCTTTATTCTTATTGGGCTTTATTTTAAGTCATCCACAACTTACGTATCAGCAATGGCTAACCTTGTTTTCTAACCCCATCATGAAGCTGGGGAGCATTCTATCTTTATTGGCGGTGTTATTGCATGCCTGGGTAGGATTATGGACAGTAACCACTGACTATATTAAACCAACGAGTTTAAGAATTATGGTACAGATGGTTATCCTTGGCGTTTTATTGCTCCTATTCACCTGGGGCATCATGATCTTATGGGGGCTATAATATGACAATTGCTCGAAACAAATTTGATGCGGTTATTGTAGGCGCTGGCGGCGCTGGCATGCGTGCGGCCTTACAACTGGCCCAGTCAGGAATGAAAGTCGCCCTCTTGTCAAAAGTTTTCCCAACGCGCTCTCACACTGTTTCCGCTCAAGGAGGAATCACAGCTGCGTTAGGAAATGCGGACGAAGATAATTGGCATTGGCACATGTACGACACTGTAAAAGGGGCGGATTATATTGGTGACCAAGAAGCCATTGAATATTTGTGTAAATCGGGTCCCGAAGTCGTCTATGAATTAGAGCATATGGGGCTACCCTTTTCGCGCATGGACAACGGCAAAATTTATCAACGCCAATTCGGTGGGCAGTCCAAAAATTTTGGCGGGGATCAAGCTGCCAGAACATGTGCCGCCGCCGATAGGACCGGGCATGCCTTACTGCATACCTTATACCAGCAAAACATCAAAGCGAATGCTCATATTTTCAGCGAATGGTATGCCCTGGATATTGTCCAAACCAGCACAGGCCGCATTGCTGGTGTCACTGCGATGAACATCGAAACAGGCGAAGTCGTTTTTTACCAAACGCGCGTATGTGTGTTTGCAACCGGTGGGGCCGGCCGAATTTATCAATCTACCACCAATGCCCATATTAATACCGGAGATGGCTTTGGCATGGCTTTACGTGCCGGTCTACCGCTTCAAGATATGGAAATGTGGCAATTCCATCCTACCGGGATTGCCGGAGCTGGAACACTAGTGACTGAAGGATGCCGGGGAGAAGGTGGTTACCTTATCAATAAAGACGGCGAACGCTTCATGGAGCGCTATGCTCCTCGGGTTAAGGATCTTGCATCTCGGGATGTGGTTGCCCGGTCAATGGCGTTAGAAATTCGCAACGGTCATGGTTTTGATCCGGACGGTGAAGATTATGTTAAATTGAAATTAGATCACTTGGGATCTGATTTGATTAAGTCCCGTTTACCCGGTATTCGTGAACTATCCCTTAAATTTGCTGGCGTTGATCCCATCATAGAACCAATTCCAGTTGTACCTACCTGTCACTATTCGATGGGTGGCATTCCAACCAACATTCATGGGCAAGTAATCTCCCATAAAAAAGGTAAAGATCACGTGATTGAGGGACTGTATGCTGTCGGTGAATGCGCTTGTGTTTCGGTTCATGGGGCGAATAGGTTAGGCGGTAACTCCTTACTTGACTTAGTGGTGTTTGGCAGAGCAGCTGGCATGCACATTGAAGAGCTATGGTTATCGAATCAATTGCCTGAAATGCCTTATGTTTCCGATGATGATATCGATGCTGGTTTAGCCCGCTACCAACGATGGGAAACCAATAAAGATGGTGAAAACCCAGCTGACATTCGCAAAGAGATGCAGCGCGTCATGCAAGAGGATTTTGGCGTATTCCGTACAGGGGAAGTTATGTCAAAAGGCCTACACCGGCTGGAAGAATTAAGAAGCAGGCTGCTCACTGCTTCCATTAGCGATAAGAGCCACATTTTTAATACCGAGCGTCTCGTGGCTTTAGAGTTGGATAACCTGATGGCAACTGCCTGCGCAACTGCCCAATCGGCGTTAGCAAGAACGGAGAGTCGTGGCGCCCATAGCCGAGAAGATTATCCGGACCGAAATGACGAAGAATGGATAAAACATACGCTCTACTTTGAAGAAAACCATAAAATTGATTATCGCCCCGTCAATGTCACACCAAAGTATGTTAAACCGTTCGAGCCCAAAGTACGGGTTTATTAAAGAGGAAAGATAATGGCAGATAAAAGAACGATTTACTTTTCGATTTATCGATACAATCCTGAAACAGATGATGCACCTTATATGCAGGAATATACCATCGAAATTCCTCAAAAAGGGGATCCGATGGTTTTAACCTTATTAGAAAGGCTCAAAGCAGAGCAAGACCAAAGCCTATCGTTCCGACGCTCATGTCGTGAAGGTGTATGCGGCTCTGATGGGATGAATATTAATGGCAAAAACGGCTTAGCTTGCATCACCTCTTTATCGCAACTAAAAGCGGCAAAAATCGTCATTCGCCCCTTACCCGGCTTTCCAGTCGTCCGAGATCTGGTGGTCGATATGACCCAATTTTACCAACAATATGAAAGAATTGAGCCTTATTTGCAAAACAATCAAGTTGCGCCTGCCCAAGAGCGATTACAATCGCCAGAAGATAGAGCAAAACTGGATGGTTTATATGAATGTATTTTATGTGCCTGTTGCACAAGCTCCTGCCCCTCTTTCTGGTGGAATCCTGACAAATTTGTTGGTCCCGCTGGTCTGCTTCAAGCGAGACGTTTTTTAGCCGATAGTCGGGATACAGCAACGCAACATCGTTTAGATAAGTTACAGGACCCGTTCAGCGTTTTTCGCTGCCGTTCGATTATGAACTGCGTGAACGTTTGCCCCAAAGGACTGAATCCAACAAAAGCAATTGCGGAAATAAGAACGCAAATGCTTCGTGAGGAAACTTAATTTAGCCTCACCAGTCACTTCCTCCCCATTCATTTTCTCCCTAGACAGGGTGAGAAGAAGCCCAACGGGCGAATAAGGGGGTGTTGATTTGAGGTTATTTTTTTATGTGTAGCATAATGTGTTTGTAGTGCTTATATAATCAGTGCTGTCTTTGAGATAAGTCAAAGGCAGTTTATTTGGAGAAGTCAATGAGCGAAGGTGATCTTGAAAAACAGTGGGCAGAAGCTTACCTGTCTGGTGGAAACATGGCATACGTGGATGGGTTATATGAAGATTATCTTGCCGATCCAAACAGTGTTTCGGAAGCATGGCGAGATACCTTTGACCGTCTACCCAAGCGTGATGGCATTGCCCAAGACACAGCGCATAGACCCATACGAGATCAGTTTCTTAAACAAGCGCAAATGCCCAAATATTTTGCAGCGCCTGCCGGTGACGGTGTTAAACAGTATCGTGTCACCCAGCTGTTAAATGCTTACCGCGCCCATGGACATCACAAAGCAACCTTAGATCCCCTTGGGACAGCCAAACGCCACGATATTCCCAGTCTCGAGTTAGCTTATCATGACTTGAGTGACGCAGACCTATCCGCCCCTTTTATTGGGGGACGTAACTTTTCTAGCAGCCCAATGCCTTTAAAGGACATTATCCAAGCATTGAAAGAAACCTATTGCGGCAGTATTGGTATCGAGTATATGCATATTGCCAATATCGAAGAGCGCGATTGGCTGCAAACCAAAATGGAAGGTGTTCGTGGTAAGCCAACCTTTACCAATGAAGAAAAAGTAAGCATTCTCAAATCACTCATCGAAGCCGATGGCTTAGAACGTTATCTTGGCACGCGTTACGTTGGCCAAAAGCGCTTCTCCCTTGAAGGAGGCGATGCGTTGATCCCCATGCTCAAACAAATGATTGAGCAAGCAGGTCAAGATAAGGTGAATGAAGTGGTTATGGGGATGGCTCATCGCGGTCGTTTAAATGTTTTAGTGAATGTTCTTGGGAAAGAGCCCAACGCCCTTTTTGAAGAATTCGAAGGCAAAGTGCATACAGATATTAGTGGTGATGTGAAATACCATAAGGGTTACTCCTCGGATATCAAAACAAAATCAGGACAAATCCTTCATATTGCTTTAGCGTTTAACCCTTCCCACCTTGAGATCATAGGCCCAGTCATTGAAGGATCAACTCGGTCTAGACAAAGACGGCGAAACGACCTCATCGAAAAGAGAAAAGTTGTTCCAATCATCATCCATGGCGATGCTGCATTTTCTGGGCAAGGGGTTGTCATGGAAACATTCAACTTCTCACAAGCAAGAGGCTATTGCACGGGGGGTACGGTTCATATTGTCATTAATAACCAAATTGGCTTCACCACCAGCAATCCGTTAGATTCCCGCTCCACATTATATTGCACCGATGTGGCTAAAATGGTCCAAGCCCCCGTGATTCATGTCAACGGTGAAGATCCTGAAGCGGCCGTTTTTGCAATTCGGTTAGCGTTTGAATACCGCATGAAATTTAAGAAAGACGTGGTGTTAGATTTAGTATGCTATCGCCGTCATGGCCATAACGAGGCCGATGAGCCGTTCGTGACGCAACCGGTCATGTATGCCAAAATAAAACAAATGAAGCCGCTCAAAGATTACTACTCGACAAAATTAATCGAGCAATCCGTGATTGATAAAAAAACCTATGATGGCATGAATGATTATTATCGCGATTGCCTTGATACGGGCAAAGCCGTTGTTGAATTGGTCACAGAGCCTTATAAGGATCAAATTTCTATCGATTGGGAACCCTATTTTAAAGGCAAATGGACGGATAAAGCAGATACGGCCATTTCCAAAGAAAAAGTGGCTGCCCTATCCAAAACACTCATGAATTTGCCTGATGATTTTACGCTTCATCCTGTGGTTAAAAAAATACTCGATGACCGTCAGCAAATGTCTGCCGGCAAACTCGATATGAACTGGGGATTCGCTGAAATCATGGCCTATGCCTCCTTGCTTGACGAAGGTTTCGGCGTAAGGCTATCTGGCCAAGATAGTGGACGGGGCACTTTTGCCCACCGGCATGCGGTTTTACATGACCAGAAAACCGGCGAAGACTTTATTCCGCTCAGTGCTTGCGCTACGAACCCAGTGAGGCCGTTTCTTGTCATCGATTCTGTTTTATCCGAAGAAGCCGTGCTCGCTTTTGAGTATGGGTATGCTTCTTCTGAGCCTCATTCCCTCGTGATATGGGAAGCACAGTTTGGTGATTTTGCCAATGGAGCTCAAGTGGTGATTGACCAATTTATCAGTTCGGGTGAGCAGAAATGGAATCGCCTTTGTGGCTTAGTCATGTTGCTACCTCATGGTTACGAAGGCCAAGGCCCTGAGCACTCTTCGGCGCGTCTTGAGCGATATATGCAACTATGTGCACAGCAAAACATGCAAGTATGCACACCCACTACACCCGCACAGATTTTCCACCTGTTAAGACGCCAAATTATTCGTGACTACCGCAAGCCCTTGATTATCATGTCCCCCAAAAGCTTGCTTAGACACAAATTAGCCACCTCCCCAATCAGTGAATTAACCAACGGTGAATTCCACAATGTTATACCAGAAATTGACAAACTAGAGGTGAAAAAAGTACGAACTGTGGTATTATGTTGCGGCAAGGTCTATTATGACTTATTGCAAAAACGAAGAGATGAGTCGCTTGAGCATGTTGCCATCATTCGTATTGAGCAACTCTATCCCTTCCCGAAAGCGGATTTAAAGAAGGAGCTCGCAAAGTACGAGCATGCAAGCGATATTGTGTGGTGTCAAGAAGAACCTAAAAATCAAGGGGTTTGGTTCTCATCACAGCATAATATAATAGATTGCCTTAGCGAAACACAAACCTTGCGTTATGCAGGCAGAGGATTTGCGGCAGCACCAGCAGTTGGTAGCCCAATTTTGCATGCCAAACAACAGCAAGCGCTAGTTCATGAAGCGTTGACGGGCAAAAAGAATAATGTTTAACATCCTATTTTAACAACACAAGGTATCGACATGTCCACAGTAGTCAAAGTACCCACCCTACCCGAATCTGTTGCAGATGCGACGATTGCAGCCTGGCATAAAAAGGTTGGAGATGCGGTCACACGTGATGAAAATATTCTCGACCTAGAAACAGATAAAGTTGTGTTAGAGGTTCCAGCACCGGTTGATGGCATCATTAAACAACTCCATTTTGTCGAAGGGGATACCGTTGAAGCCGGTCAGATCTTAGCAGATATCGAAGAAGGCGCAGTTCAAGCAGCCCCTGAAACCAAAGCTGAGCCTGCTGCGGCTGAAACAGCGAAAGCAGAGACAGTTAAGGAATCGACGACTGGCGACGACAAGACAACTGGCCCTGCTGTTCGACGGTTACTTGCAGAACACGACCTAAATGCCAATCAAATTAAAGGCACCGGTAAAGATGGCCGTGTCACTAAAGAAGACGTGCAAAATTACCTCGATGTGAAGAAACAAACACCTTCCATCGAAAGGCCAACCGCACCGCTTGCGGGTGCGCGGGAAGAAAAACGTGTACCCATGTCTCGATTGCGGGCAAAAGTAGCTGAACGCCTGCTAGCTGCGCAACATAACGCGGCCATGTTAACCACATTTAACGAAGTGAACTTGCAGAGTGTGATGGATTTACGCTCAAAATACAAAGACCTATTTGAGAAAAAGCACGGTGTTAAAATAGGGTTTATGTCCTTTTTCACCAAAGCAGTGGTTGAGTCATTGAAGCGATTCCCCGCTGTTAACGCATCAATCGATGATCAAGACATTGTCTACCATGGCTACTTCGATATTGGTATTGCCGTTTCAACCGATAGAGGTCTGGTCGTTCCGGTGGTTCGCGATGCCGACCAAAAAAGTTTGGCTGATATTGAAATTGACATCGCTGATTATGCGAATCGCGCACGCTCTGGTAAATTAACAATGGAAGAAATGCAAGGAGGAACCTTCACCATCACCAATGGTGGTGTGTTTGGATCCTTATTAGCAACACCCATTATTAACCCACCCCAGACCGGTATCCTAGGGATGCACAAAATAGAACAACGCCCCGTTGTTGAGAATGGCGAGATCGTCATTCGTCCAATGATGTATGTGGCGTTATCTTACGATCACCGTTTGATCGACGGCAAGGAGTCCGTACAGTTTTTGGTTAGCGTGAAAGAACTACTCGAAGATCCTTCACGACTCTTGCTCAATGTGTAACGATAAATTTTCCATATGCCCCGAATGGGGCATTTGTTTTTTATAAGGTAACATCATGAATTTACATGAATATCAAGCAAAAGAACTATTCGCAAGTTATGGCTTGCCAACGCCTCTTGGCGAAGTGGCTTACAACGCTGAAGATGCGTTACAAGTTGTTAATAAATTAAGCACGGCCAAATGGGTTGTCAAAGCACAAGTCCATGCAGGTGGTCGAGGGAAAGCTGGCGGCGTCAAAATTGTTAACAATAAAGAGGAACTCGCCAATGCTGTGCGGTCATTGATTGGCACTCGGCTTGTCACCTATCAAACAGACGAACATGGTCAACCCGTGAATGCTGTCTTAATTGAAGAAACATGCGATATCGAGCGTGAATTATACCTCGGTGCCGTCATCGACCGCGCTAGCCAGCGTGTCGTTATCATGGCATCCACGGAAGGTGGGGTTGAAATTGAAAAAGTGGCTGAAGAAACCCCTGAAAAAATCATCCGCATCATCGTGGATCCCTTAGTCGGTGTCATGCCTTATCAATGCCGTGATACCGCATTTCAATTAGGGTTAAGTGGCGAGCAAATCAAACAATTTACAAAGTTGATGATAGGCCTTGGCAAAATGTTTAAAGAGTGTGACTTAAGCTTGCTTGAAGTCAATCCTCTAGTTGTCACTAAAAAGGGCGACCTATTATGTCTGGATGGCAAAGTGAACATTGATTCGAATGCCTTATATCGCCAATCAAAATTAAAAGAGAAACGTGACGTCACCCAGGAAGATGAAAGAGAGCATCGAGCCAGTGAATGGGATTTAAACTACATTCCCTTAGATGGCACCATCGGCTGCATGGTCAATGGCGCTGGGTTAGCGATGGCTACCATGGACGTGATTAAATTACACGGTGGCGAGCCAGCAAACTTTTTAGATGTGGGTGGTGGCGCGACCAAAGAACGGGTTAGTGAAGCGTTAAAAATCATCCTCTCCGATGAAAATGTTAAAGGCATTTTGGTTAACATTTTCGGCGGGATTGTTCGCTGTGATTTGATTGCAGAAGGGATTCTCTCAGCGGTTGAAGAAGTCCATGTCAAGGTGCCTGTGGTTGTTCGCTTAGAAGGGAATAATGCCCAAAAGGGTGCTGACATGCTAAATGCTAGCAGCTTAAATGTAATCGCAGCAACCAGTTTAACGGACGCAGCAAAGAAAATCGTTGCCGAAGTTGCTGCTTGATTGAGCGAATAATTTGATCCGCATTAACCTAATTGAGGTTTTAAACGATGAGTGTATTAGTTAATAAAGAAACAAAAGTCCTATGCCAAGGTTTTACGGGAAAGCAAGGGACATTTCATTCAGAACAAGCTATCGAATATGGTACCAAGATGGTCGGTGGAGTTACACCCGGCAAAGGTGGGCAAAAACACCTAGGGCTTCCTGTTTTTAATACAATGAGAGAAGCTGTTGAAGCAACTGGCGCCACAGCCTCTGTCATCTATGTGCCTGCTGCGTTTTGCAAGGACTCAATTTTAGAAGCAGCCGATGCAGGCATTGAGTTGATCGTGTGTATCACTGAAGGTGTTCCAGTATTAGATATGCTCGATGTCAAAGTCTATCTCGATAATAACTGCGACGCCCGCTTAATCGGGCCCAATTGCCCGGGTGTTATCACCCCTGGTGAATGTAAAATTGGCATCATGCCGGGTTCTATTCATTTACCTGGTAAAGTCGGGATTGTATCTCGTTCCGGCACACTAACTTATGAAGCAGTGAAACAAACCACCGATGCAGGCTTTGGCCAAAGTACGTGTATCGGAATTGGTGGTGATCCCATTCCTGGGACAAGCTTCATTGATGCGTTAGCGCTATTTCAACAAGATGAGCAAACTGAAGCAATTATTATGGTGGGTGAAATCGGTGGTACGGCAGAAGAAGAAGCCGCTGAATTCATTGCGCATCATGTCTCGAAACCTGTGGTTTCCTATATTGCAGGGGTCACAGCACCCGCTGGTAAGCGAATGGGCCATGCAGGGGCGATTATTTCTGGCGGAAAAGGAACAGCTAAAGAAAAATTTGCAGCCCTGGAAAAAGCGGGTGTAAGAACAGTGCGTTCGCCTGCTGATTTAGGTAGTGCAATCCAAGAAGTAACGGGTTGGTAACCAGACATTGACTCGATGATTTCCCCGTATTACGGCTGCGCCTAATACGGGCTACCTTCCCTGCCTCCGCCTTATCTCTGAGATTTACAGAATTTTTACTTTTTCATGATGTTTTTTTTATATCGAATATGGCTATTTTTGGTACAATAAAAATTGTAGCATTGATTGATCACAGCGATTTTTCCTAAATCCTTTTGTATCACATTAATTCAGCCCTGGGAGGGAACGCCCCTATTTGATAACAACGATGTCTCGGAGATGTATCATGACTTCTAAAGAAGAAATAGAAACACACAAACTGGTTGAAGCCCAATTGGTAGAAGAACAAATCCAACCATTGCAGTTAGCAAAAATGGTAAAGCAAACAGGGCAAAACAAGCAGGCAAGAGACAAGAACACTCCGTCAAATTTTGAGCTCGCCACCAACCAAGTCAATCCAAAGGATATTAAATTACTCAATGATGAATTTGAAGAAATCTATGGCTCAGATATGCAAGATGAGGGAATATATACCTTTACCAGTGACGCAGAAGCGACTTGCTTTTTTAAACATCAAGCAGAAATGGGCCGTAGCTTCCTTATTAAAAAAGCAGGTGAGGATGATTTCCTATTTTCTGATGGCAATGACAATTTCTTTCAAGGAACGCAAGACGAACTGCAAGATTTCTTTAGCACGTTACAAGAGGTACCCAATCCCAAAGCAGCAAATGCCACTTCATCGAACCTAAAAATTGAGGCAGATTCCTCAAATAGCCCGCTTGATTTTGATAAAAAGGGACCATTGGCTTTTGGTGTTTAGCCTCTGAAGCACACTATGCTACCCATCAACCTAGTAATAGGAAGAAAAAGTGAAAGAAGTTATTCAGTCGCCTCGAAGCTCAGCGAAATCAAAGACCTTCCCACATGTTTTCGTATTTTTGCTATCGACATGAATAATCTGCCTTGGCATGAAGCGATATTGCAATGGCAACAACACCTGGTAGTCCGGGGAGGGTAGATGGGTTAAGCAAATGGCTTTTGATTGCTTCAAGTTATGCGTTTGTGACTGAATTTTCTCAGCCAAATTGGTAAAATCAAATGGATGATAATATTTTTTAGTTCGTTCAATCTTTCCACCCACAATAAAAACCAAAGCAATCATCGATAATGCAGTGGCTAATCGTTTCACCTTCTCAGGATTTCGGAACGGCTTCGTCTCTAAAGAGACAAATAAAACACTAAGTAGGAAAGGTACAAACGCCATATTAAAATATCGTGGAAAATCAAGTAAATGGGATTGTAGGTAGCCAACTCGAAAAACGATCGCTTGCAACCAATACAGATTGAGAATATAAAAGGGTAACAATATATAAAAGGCCTTTATTACGACAAGGTGATTCGATTGTAAACGCCCTAAACGATAAAGACGGTGAATTTGCCATCCAGCAAGTATAAAGAGTGCAGCAAATGGGAGCTTGATTGTATGATCAAAGTTGCTTGATAATAGCGCCTTTACAAACATGACCTGAGATTTTACATAGTCTGGATTCCCTGGAATCATGGATGAAATGGCATTTGATACGCTAATTTTGGCTGCAAAACTAGTAAAACCAAACTGATGCACATGACTAAGCCAAGCTAATTTCATGAGCAATAACGCAGATGACAGTATAAACAGCCTTGGTAGTTGGCCAGGTTGCTTTCGATAACACACATAATGTACACCGAGGACAAAGAAGGAAAATAATAACCCAATTTCCTTGATTATCGAGAGAAAAACTAGGCCTACGATCATAACCCATATCGATATTTGGTTAGGTCTAGAAGCAACCCATATCATTGAAAAAAACCATAGAGCGACTGCTGCATCGACTTCCAGCTTCGCGAGAATATTTCCATAAGCAAGGTAGAGGGTGATAATGACTAACATCATATAGCTTATTGACCGCCAGCGATATTTTTCATCAAAGAGTAATAATAATGGCGCAAGTAAAATCAAGTCTTGTGCGAGATAATTCAACATGGGACTGTATTGCCCAGCCATCTGATAAAATAGATAATGAAAACACGCAAGCCCCGGGGTATATTGCAAAAATGATGCTTTAATTAACGATGCGTTTTCTGGTAAGTGATTAAAAACAAACAAAAACCGACTGATGGTTCCCCAAAAAGAATAATCGTCTATACTGCCAAATTGTATCCCACTGACTAATAGGCTAAGGCCGCCTATTAAACCCGCCATGATAAAGAATACTCGCAGATATCGATTGATAGTCGCCATAAAGCCATTTGAGTGTTTCCTAAAAATGAGTGCGCAAGGAAACGCAAATAACCCACCATCAATAAATACACGCGCTGCATAGTTAGGAATTTGTGCTAAAAACGCCATCATCATGAAGCATCCCATACCAGCCATCACAGTGAAAGCAGCTTGCGGTAAGGTTAATTTACCTGTGTCCGCAATGAGGGATGACCAACCAATTATCGATATTAATAAGAGAAAAGTTGCAATCACAGTCATAAATTAATAGGATTATCTATCTAAGTTTGTTACGATGATAACCGTTTTTACTAAATAAGCAACTCACTATGACGTCTGTTTTAGTTATTCCAGCCTACAATCCGGATGAAAAGCTAATCCAACTGGTTAAGCAACATCAGCAGTTAATGCCACAACAACCGATTATCGTTGTAAATGATGGTTCCAGTATACAGTGCAAACCCCTATTTGATCACATTGCAAGTCATGGCATTACAGTGCTTCATCACCCAACTAATCTCGGGAAGGGTGCTGCATTAAAAACAGCGTTTCGATATTATTTAAGCCATTATGTACGTAACCATGTTGGTGTTATTACAGCCGATGCGGATGGACAACACCATATTGATGATATTGCTAAACTAAAAGAAGCTCTTGCAAACGAACCAGATAAACTGCATCTGGGTGCGCGTAATTTTTCCGGCAAAAACATCCCATTGCGTAGCCGTTTTGGCAATTTATTAACTAAATTTATTGTCAATTGTTTTTATAAAACACCGTTACATGATACGCAGTCGGGGCTTAGGGCAATACCCAATTTGTTGGTGCAAGCCCTATTAGATTGCAAAAAAAATAGGTATGAATTTGAGTTAGAAATGTTCTTTATCGCTCAAGGTTTATCCATCAATATTAAGCAAATTCCCATTAAGACTATCTATATGCAAAACAATCAATCTTCTCATTTCCACCCTATTCTCGATTCAATGCGTATTTATGCAATTTTTTTTAGATATGGGACCATGGCAGCCGCTTCGTTTCTGTTAGACTTTACCCTTTTCTGTCTATTGATTAATCTGAGTGGCCAGCTCGCCATTTCTGTTCTTGGGGCTCGATTTTGTTCGGCAACCTTTAATTTCTTTGCCAACAAAAAGCTCACTTTTAAAAGTCAAAAATCAATGACGAAAGCGGCCACAAAATACACCTTGCTTGCCGCTTTTTCAGGGATCATGGTTTGGCAATTGACGTCCTTTTTTCACTACTTACAACTAAATGTCTACCTCAGCAAAATCAGCGCTGATATCATCTTCTTTTTTGCCAACTTCTTAATACAACGCTACTGGGTGTTTCGAGAGAGGGTAGTTGAAAGGATTGTGACTTAATACGGAATGTTACTAGCCTATCGACCTCGTACTAAATTGGTAAATGCCCGAAAACCAAAGTGCATTTTTTGAGATAATTTGAACGGATGCGCTTGCCGTGGCCAATAATTGTCCGCATTAATCCGATAGATTAATTGCTGGGAATGACACCAATTAAAATTGATAGCGCTACCAATCCGCATGGCAAATTTGTAGTGTTGACAAACAAACGCATGCGTTTGTTTGTCAAACCGGCCATAAGGGTAAACAAACAACGAAGTAGGATGTCTTGTTTTTTGTTCAATAATTCGCTTTGGTTGAACTATTTCTTGCTGCCAATCTGACTGAGAAGTCAATGCCACATGATTGGCGCCATGCGCTGCTGGCACAACCCAACCGCTGTCTAGCATTTCTTTAATTTCAAACCAAGTACATAAACTTGGATTCTGATGAATCGCATTGTCTAGCGGATGCTTATATTGTAATGCCAACCGCTCAGAGATTGGCTTATCCGTGTGATCGGCTATCAATGCGGTTGGGATCGCTAAGACGGCTGGCAGTTGATATTGTTTCAGCAACGGGAAAACATAATGATAAAAATCAACATAGGCATCATCAAACGTTAGGCAAATCCCATGGCTTTGTGTAGGCAATGATTGACCCGGCAAACAAGGTGTTCCCCAGGATTTAACTTTTTGCAAAAATTGGCTAAAAATGTTCAGGCCTGGTAAGCCTTCGGCATAGACTCTATGAAACATCAAGGTTGTTATCATATGGCATGCCAAGGTTGCAATGATATTGGCTTATTAACCGGCGATTCTGAAAAGCATCGCTCGATATATTCGCCCAAAGCCATTGCAGAGACTACCATCAATAAATACCCCGTCGCAGAATATAACAACATGGAATCAGAAAAGTTAGACGCACTGATGGCAACAAACGTAAATAATAACATCGCTCGGCTTTGCTTCACCTTGACCATCAGCCAAATCAACGAAGCCATCCATGCCAATAGCAACAACATGCCCACCAGGCCCTGCTCGACTAAGATCAACCAATATTGGCTGTGCGGTTCAAACAAACGGCTAGAATAAAATGGCATGGGTTGAAGTTTATTGTAGTACCATGAAAAACTGCCTGCACCCGTACCAAAAATAGGGTGTTGGACAAATAATTTCTTGGCAAATTGATGAAACCCCACGCGATACCCAATCGATGATGAATTGGCTACTTGTTGAAAATTAACCACATTATCAATCGTGGTATCCACATTTTTCGCTAACGTTGGACTGAGCCGATAGGCAGCAAATGTGAGCAAGGAAAATGCGATTAAGAAGAGAACGGTTTGGCGGAAGCTCAGATGCATTAAGCTAAAACAGATGGCTAAGAGGGCATAAACCACATATCCTGTTCTACCCGTGTTAGCAAACACCACCTGTGCGGTGCAAATGACAAACACGGCCCAAAACCACCATTTCTTAGAATCATCCGCTTGCATTGCAAGATGCGCAGCAAGCCATGCACCCATACTAACAAATAACCCCGTCATGATTCGATCATTAAAAACCGTCCCTGCGTCAGCCCCGCCCATAAAAATATTGCCCGATAATGCCATGGCTAATGAAATCAAGGCCGTCACAGTCATCGCGATTAAAAAAGCAATCTGCGCATAAGCTCTCGTTGTTTTGTGCAAAAATCCTATGGCAAATAAAGGCAGTGAAAGTAATTTTAGCATCTTGCTCACAACCGCTTTCGTTTCTGGCCAATTTGCTGGAGCCCATAGAGACGATAGGAGGCACCAGCCAAGCAATAACAAGGCTGAAATTACAACGGGATTTTTGAAGGTATCGAATATAATTCGCCAATGTTTGACTGTTAATAAATTAACAATAATACATAATGGTAATAAAATACTTTTCAAAGAGACAGACATGGGGATTGCAAAAACACAGGCGGCTAGCAAATAGGGTTGAGCAATTCTAAGTTGATTCCACATAATTTTCTTGTCGTTAAAACATCCATACCAATGATTCTATGGGATATTAATAACCGAGTCAAAGGGGCTAGAGAAGGTCTCTATTGAAAGTCTCTCAATGGGTCGGATTGAGGCTGCAAATTAGACTCTTTTAATTTCCATCGCTTATGAAGCCAAAGCCATTGTTCGGGATGATCATTGATAAACTGTTCTAATACTTGGTTATATTTTAAGGTATTGTAATAGATGCTCTCTTGAGTCGAGCCTTTCTCTTCCCATGGGATGGGTGGATGAAAATGAAGAACATGACGGTTATCTTGGGTACGATAGGCTGACGCAGGAACAACAGGGACATCAGCATACCTTGAAAAACTGGCTAAACTGCGATAAGTGCCTGCTTTTTTTCCAAAAAACTCAACGGCAATGCCATCTCGATTACTCACAATGGCATGTTGATCCATGACAAAGACAATGGCATGATTTGCCTCTAGCGCATCTCGCACCTGGTTTAACGAGTTTTTTTTAGGTATGACATGCAAACCCGCTTTGAAATAGTTGCGGAATACAATCTTCTCAAGCCATTTGGCACCCAACGTCTTGCGAATAAAATGGAATTGCCCTTGGAACTGTTTGAAATTGAGAATGCCGCCAATCGGTGCAAACTCCCAACTGCCAAAATGGCCAGTTAACACCAGCATTCCTTTCCCATTAGCAGCAACATCAGCTAAATGCTCCCATCCGATAACATCCACTTTTGATTTTAATTTTGCCTCATTCATGAACCGCATTTGAACCATTTCTTTCAATGATCGGGCGAGATGGCCGTAAAACGCTTGGGCCAATTTTCGCCTTTGCTGGTCGCTCAGTTGATTGCCAAAGGCTTGCTTCATGTTACTCAAGACTAGCTGCTTGCGCCATGGCATACAATAATAGATAAATTGTCCTACTAAACTAACGGATAATTGATCGACATAATTCGCAACTTTATTCACAGTGCTTCACCAACAAGCACGCATCCATGCTGGCAAAACCCCGGTTAATAATTATCGCATATGCACCCGATGGTATTGCTTGTGATTGATGGCTGATAGCTAAGTTGGCGGCAGAAGGAATTGCTTCTTGCCAATTGGCAATGCCTGGTAACGTCTGATGATGGAGGGCTTGGCAAGCTAAAACGGTGTCCATCAGGCCAGATGCGGTGAGTGTATGACCAATAGCCCATTTGAAGCCTGTTAGTTTTGCCTGAGGACAAATTGCGGTTAAAGCGGCTGCTTCTGTTTTGTCTGAGACAGGATTGCCATTCCCATGCGCAACCACGCAATTGAGTTGATCCCCACGTATTGAGGCTTTATCCAATGTTTGACTGATTAACGATTGCAAACATTGATCGTCTTTTTGGATAGAAAATAACCCAGCATTTTCGCTAAACGCCTGCCCAGCCAGCAATTCTGCATAACGAGTTGCACCTCTGGCTTTCGCACTGGCTTCACTTTCTAGTACAATCGCAGCAGCACCATCGCCTAATATCGTCCCATCCTGACGCTTATCGAAGGGCTTTAGGCCTGTGGAAGAAACCAACCCCAATTTTTGGTAGTAATAAAGCGCTTGTGGATCTGTGCCATAATCATAAGCAACGACGACTGCTCTATCCGCTTGTCCAAAACGAATGGCATGCATCGCTTCAATTATCGCTTGAAGCCCACTGGTCGCATGATTGGTAATGTTGTGGTTAACCCCTTTGAATTGATAGGTTATCCCCGTATAAGCAAGAACATTGTTTGGCAAAATTCGCAACAACCACATCGGGTGGACAGTTTCAAATAACATCTGCGCGAACGCTTTCATATCGCCCTGACTTTTTTCAAGTAAGGGTAAAAAATCGTATTGCTGAAAAAATTTATTCCCAGGTGAACCAACAAAAACGGCTGTTCTATCATTGAAATTCGCAACGTCTTCAACTTCTGAGTCGCGCCAAGGGATCATTTGACTGTGTTCAACGGCTTGCACGGCTGCATTGATCCCCATGATATCTTGTTTAGAAACAACTTTCGCTAATTTTCGATCGGGTAATAATTTTGCTGGTTGAAATTGCTTAAGTTCCCCACCCAAATGGTTAGACCAACCGGATAGATCATGATGGTTTATTGGCGCTATGCCAGATTTACCTTCGCAAACAGCCTGCCACGTCTCATCCACTGTTTCACCCACCGCAGTGAGGGCACCTAATCCTGTGACAAAAACACGTGATAATGGTTTCAGCATCTTAAGCCCCTTTCAATTCTGGATGAGTAAACAACAAGCAGCTATTGGATCCACCAAAACCAAAGGAGTTCGATAAGACGGCACCCACCGATTTTTCTCTTGGTCCTTCAACAACATAATCCAGATCACAGTCAGGATCGGCCGTGGTTAAATTGGCTGTAGGTGGCAAAAGGTTTGTTGTGATCGTTTTCACTGAAATGACGGCTTCCAACGCACCTGCAGCTGCAATCAAATGACCAGTTTGACCCTTTGTTGAGCTAACGGGTGGCGCAGCCCGCTCATGAAAAACTGCCTTAATGGCATTGGTTTCACTCAGATCATTCATCTTGGTAGAGGTCCCGTGTGCATTGATATAATCAATTTCATTGGCTTTTAACCCGCCATCTTTTAAAGCACCCGTAATCGCTTGGATTGCACCATCCCCATTGGGGTGGGAGTCGGTGATACGATAGGAACTCAGCGAATTGCCTTCCCCTCTCAACTCGGCATAAATTCGAGCGCCCCGTTTCTTAGCATGCCCCCATTCCTCGAGGATTAGGAATGCCGCACCTTCCCCTAAAACAAAACCATTTCGGGTTAAATCAAAGGGTCTACTCGCTGTGTGCGGTGTTTCGTTATAGGTTGATAAGGCCCCGAGCAAACAAAAACTTGATAGTCCCAGCGGATTAATCATTGAGTCAAAGCCACCAGCAAGGATACAATCGGCATCGCCTCGTCGAATGACTTGCAATGCCAACCCCAAAGCTTGTCCTCCTGAAGCACAAGCTGTATGCACGGAATTAGCATACCCGTTAATGCCAAATTCTTTAATTAACAATGACAATCCACTATTGGATTGCGTTTTACCAAAATCAACGAGATTAAAAAAACCATGTTCATCATCGCCAAGAAGAGACCAATCAGGTTCTCCCGTAGGTGCAATGGCTTTTTGGAATCGGCTCAAGTAGTCAAATTCTGCTGTCATCATACCACTACCGGCAACGATCCCCCAGCGATCTGCATTGGTCTGTGTTGGCCTTAAACCGGCGTCATCAAATGCCTCCGTTGCTGCCATCAAAGCAAATTGGGTAAACGACATTGCAAAACGATGATGTCGCTTTTTAAAAGCGGCGGGAAGTTTAAATTGCTTTACTTCTGCGGCAAAACGAGTCGGAAAATGGGAAGCATCAAACTGCTGAATCATATCCATCCCCGACTTTCCTGAAATTAGGTTGTGCCAGGTCTCATCGACCGAATGCCCCAAAGGTGAAACAGCACCAATTCCTGTAATCGCAACTCGTCTTGATTGCATTCTATTAACCTCTTGCGGTCAAAATCATTTCCAAAACGCAAACGCGTTTACCTGCAACATCACTGCGGATGGCTAATATCATTGATTCATTGTCACATGATTTGACTGTTAAATGGGTGTTTACTACCTCACCGGGTTGCACAAATGCGCTCATTTTAATTTTATTCATTTTTTCAAACCGATAAGATTTCATAAATTGACTATGAGCCAAAAATGTACGTGCTAGATTGATGTTACTTTCAAGTAAGACTGTTAAGGGTAAAACTGGCTTTAACGGGAAGTGATCGGCAAAATAGGGCGCAGAAACCGTGATTTTTTTTATTGCTTGAATGGATTCATTCGGCTGAAATGCAACCACATGATCATACTGAAAAGCAATTGGTGTCACGGTGGGATTTAAGAAATCATAACAAGTGTCTTTTGCACTAACCAAATCATTGTCGGGATGATCGTCACCTTTTGGGGCAATTTCTGCATATTGCTGAATAACGACATCTCTATCAATAAAGTCTGACATCGGCTGCATCGGGCCCAGTGCCCCTTCAATGCTAAAGACCACATCGTTTCCAACCGTCGCAACACTGTGATATTGCACCGCAGATTCATCACATGATTCAATAACTGACTCAAGTTGAAGAGTGCTTCCAATGGGAACTGAACGATGACTCGTAGCCGAAGAAACGACGCCTGCGACAGGTCTTAGCTTGAAATCCAATTCTTTCATGACATGCCAAGCGGCTAATTGTCCAAGCGTTTCTCCAATCAAACTTGGCATAAAGACAATTTGTCTGTCTTCATCAAACGTCAAATAGTAATCATCTGCGGTGACATGTTTCACACCACGAATAACTCGGCTTTCGTCTGTTGACAGTATTTTATCAACGAATAAAAATCGCATTAGGCAATAGACTCTGCAACTTTTTGTTCATTTTTAGCAGATACAACGAGCTTGCAAAAAGTTTCCACTGTAAATAGTGTTGGGATGTCGGACGTTTTCATACTCGGCGTGAACGCATCCCTTGGAACTTCTGACAAATGATTTTTTAATGCTTCCAAGCCTTTTTCAGTGATAACCCCACCCTGCTCAAATTCTTCTTGGGACAATTCACCACGTGCATTTTTTTCAAGTTGTCCCCGAGGGATCTTAATAGAAAATTCCTTTTCCAATTGGAATACCAAATCCAAAAAGTCAATTGATTCCGCACCCAAATCAGCAATCAAACGGCTTTCCTTTGAGACTTCATCTTGTTCAATGACTAAGACATCTGCAATTATTTCACGTACCTTTGGATATACACTTTCCACATTCATGGCCTATCTCACTTTTGATCGTCGATTAAAAATAGTACGAGTATATCATATACTCAAAAATATAGAAATTTCACTGTTTGATTTTTTCGACCGTTGTCAATAAAAACTAATAAGCAAAAAGTAACTTAGCCCACCTTGTTGTAGCCCGCATCCACAAATAAGGTGTGAGCATTGATCATGGCAGCCTCAGGTAAACACAAGAGAAATATCGCATTGGCAACATCCGTTGTTTGCAACGGTCTTTCTGATAAAGAATGCGCTTGGTATTCATCCAGCAGCTGCTCTCTGTTTGGGAAATGAGATAACGCATCCGTATCCACAACACCTGCTGAAATCGTATTAGCCGTGATCCCATAAGGCGCTAATTCCAGACTTAATGAGCGGACCAAGGCTTCCAATGCGGCTTTCGACGCACCAATGAAGGCATAATTTGGGATTGCCCGTTCAGCTCCTAAACTCGATAACGCAATGACTCGACTTCCCTTCGGCATCATTGGTTGGAATTCTCGAACGAGATGATTTAACGCCAACGCGTTTGTTTCAAGACACCATCGCCAGTGCTTAGTAGTCATCTGCATAGCAGGCTTCAATACGCCACTGGCTGCATTACTTATCAAAAAGTCGACCTGGTTCACCCGTTGCTTCACTTGCGCAGCTAAGGGTTTGACAGAGTCATGGTCAGCGACATTTGCTTGTAATGCATAGGCTTTGCGACCCATCGACTCAATATGTTTGACTAAGACCGCTGCCTCATCGGAACTATTGAAGTACACAGCGATGACATCACATCCTTCTTCTGCCAATTTCAGAGCGGTTGCCCAGCCAATTCCTTTTTCTCTAGCCGCACCTGTAATAAGGGCCACTTTATTTTGTAAACGCAACTTGGTTTCCTCTCAACTAAATTTAGGAAAATTAACTTGAATTGCCAGGCTTGTCAACGCCTAAGCAATGATGGCTTTAAATGACTCTAAATCAAATTGATTTTGATTCACTTTCAAATAGATAGCATCTTCTTCTTTTGAGAAAACCATCTCCTGCACACCAGGGAATGATTGCAGTTTCGCTTTGATGCTATCATTGATGACGTCAAGTTCACAACTTATCATCACACTCGTTAAATTCGTGGCTAAATCTATCCGTGTTGAGATCAAAAACCAAATTATCGTTAATACTGTATTGACTAGATAAATGCCTGTGAATGAAAAATAACGAAACAGAAAGCCGGCTAATGCGCCACCGACAAAGATTCCTAAAAACTGACTAGTCGAATAAACCCCCATGGCCGTTCCCTTGCTATGAATGGGGGCTTTTCGTGAGATAAGTGAAGGTAGTAAGGCTTCCAATACGTTGAAAGCAACAAAGTATATCAAAACGCAGGCTGTCAATAGATGAAAATTTTGATATTCAAAACTAAGACATAATTGGGACAGGGCGATTACAACAATCGCTCCGATAAATACCATAGGCATTCGCTGATACTTTTCTGCTAAAACGATGAAGGGCACCATTAATACAAATGCGCTAATCATAATCGGCAAATAAAAATACAAGGATTTATCAGCAAGCGACATGGCAAGCTCATTCTTCAAAATTAGGGGCAATGCAAAAAACGTCGCAGTCAAGATAAGGTGTTGAAAAAATATGCCAAAATCAAGTGCTAGCAATTGCCTATTTTTAATTACTACAGCAATCAACGTCGCATTCGTTTCACTGTCAAGGTGAAAACGCTGTTGTACTGGCGTCGGAATGACTAAATACAAGATAGCTAAACCAATGAATCCGAATATAGCGGTTAAATAGAAGATGCCTGCTAGGCCAAAGGCGTGACTAATAGCCGGACTGATCACCATCGCTAGACTAAACGATACACCAATTGTTAGTCCAATAACTGCCATGGCCTTTGTTCTGTCGTTGTCTTTGGTTAAATCTGCCGTTAAAGCAATTAAGACACTGCCTATTGCGCCCATTCCTTGCATCAATCTTGCTAGAATCATTGAATAAATCGTATCGCTGCAGGCACCAATTAAGCTGCCGATGATAAATAAGACTAAACCAACTGCTATCAGCGGTTTACGTCCAAATTTATCGGATAATAATCCAAACGGTATTTGCAACAATCCTTGTGATAGACCATACGCACCAAACGCTATACCCACTAAAATAGGGGTGGCACCAGACAATTTATTAGCATAGAGAGTAAATATAGGAATTAACATGAACAACCCTAGCATACGGGATGCAAAGATTGTTGCTATGGGGATTATCGTTTTGAACCAAGATTGTGTTTGAACCATCGAAGCCCTTAAAGCAGCATTTCAACTATTGAAAAAAAAAGGCAGCTTGAGGGCTGCCTTTAGACAATAAAACCCTGGCAATGACCTACTTTCACATGGGGAAACCCCACACTATCATCGGCGCTGGCTCGTTTCACTTCTGAGTTCGGTATGGG